>NZ_BAAAIF010000006.1:0-236768 GCF_039525925.1 Streptomyces javensis
ACGGCGAACGCCCCCCCCGGGCGGCCCCCCACCCACATCCGGGCCGCCCAGCCGGGGCCAGGCCCAGAACCCCCGATCGCACTCCGCCCCAGCCCCCGGGGGGCGAGGAACCGACCGTCGCCGCGAACAACTCGCCGGCCAGGGCGCCGCCGCGCCGCCTGCGACGCGGCCGGGGGCTGGGGCGGAGCCCCAGTTGCGGGAAGGGGCGGGGAGGGGAACAGCCCGCCGCAGGCGTCACCCGCCCCCGCCACATCCACGCCCCGGACATCGCGGACCCTTTTTCGTCGCACATATTGTCAACAATTTCATCGACAGTTAGGTTGCGAGGAACCGCACGCCACGAAGGAACAGCAAATGATCATCGACTGCCATGGCCACTACACCACCGCGCCCCCGGCGCTGAAGGCATGGCGCACCCAGCAGATCGACGGACTCACCGACCCCGCCCGCACCCCCTCCCGCACCGACCTCCGCATCGGCGACGACGAGCTGCGCCGGAGCATCGAGCCCAATCAGCTCCGGCTGATGGACGAGCGCGGTATCGACCTGACGGTCTTCTCGCCCCGGGCCTCCTTCATGGCCCACCACATCGGTGACCTCCACACCTCCTCCGAGTGGGCGGCGCTCTGCAACGAGCTCTGTTTCCGCGTCAGCGAGCTGTACCCGGAGCGCTTCGCCCCCGCCGCGATGCTCCCGCAGTCGCCGGGCGTCGATCCGGTCACCTGCGTGCCCGAACTCGTCCGCTGCGTGGAGGAGTACGGGGCCGTCGCGGTCAACCTCAACCCCGACCCCTCGGGCGGCCACTGGACGGCCCCGCCGCTGACCGACCGCTCGTGGTACCCGATCTACGAAAAGCTGGTGGAGTACGACGTTCCGGCGATGGTGCACGTGAGCACCAGCGTGAACCCCGCCTTCCACACCACCGGGGCGCACTACCTGAACGCCGATACGACGGTGTTCATGCAGCTCGTGCAGGGCGATCTGTTCGCCGACTTCCCCACCCTGCGGCTGATCATCCCGCATGGCGGCGGCGCCGTTCCGTACCACTGGGGCCGGTTCCGCGGACTGGCGATGGCGCTCGGCAGGCCGCCCCTGGAGGAGCACGTCCTGGGCAATGTCTTCTTCGACACCTGCGTCTACCACCAGCCTGGTATCGACCTGCTCTTCGACGTCATCCCGACCCGGAACATCCTCTTCGCCTCGGAGATGATCGGCGCCGTCCGCGACATCGACCCCCGGACCGGTCGGCACTTCGACGACACCCGCCGCTACGCCGAGGCCGCCGGGCTCCCCGCGGAGGAGCTGACCGGCGTCTTCGAACGCAACGCCCGCACCGTCTACCCCCGTCTGGACGCCCTGCTGACGAAACAGGGCCGCTGATGACGCCCGGCACGTCCGCCGCTGACGACAGCACGCCACCCGCCGACGACCGCATGCCACCCGCCGACGACCGCATGCCACCCGCCGACGACCGCACGCCACCCGCCGACGACCGCGGGAACGCCGCCCACCCGCCCAGAGGAGCCCTCATGAGCACGCCCTCCGCCAAGACCCCGGGCTGGCTGGACTGGCACCCCACCCCGTCCCGGCCCGCCTTCGCCCTGCCCCCGGGCACCGTCGACACCCACTGCCATGTCTTCGGCCCACAGGCCGCGTTCCCCTTCGCGCCCGAGCGGAAGTACACCCCCTGCGACGGCGGCAAGGACGATCTCTTCGCCCTCCGCGACCACCTCGGGGTCGCCCGCAACGTGATCGTCCAGGCGACCTGCCACGGCGCGGACAACAGCGCCATGGTCGACGCCGTTCAGGCGTCCGGCGGCCGGGCGCGTGGCATCGCGACCGTACGTCCGGACGTCACCGACGCCGAGCTGCGCCGGCTGGACGCGGCGGGGGTGCGCGGGGTGCGCTTCACCTTCCTCCGGCGGCTGGCCGACGCCGCGCCCCAGGACGCGCTGGCCGCCGTCGCCCGGCGGATCGCCCCGCTCGGCTGGCATGTCGTCCGGGGTTGGGAACCGCTACCGCCTGACCGTGCTTGGGGGCTTTCTGGTGTAGGCGACTGAGTGTCGACGACATGCGACGAGCCTGAGAGGAGAACCGGAGTTCCTGCGTCGAACACGTGACCTCCGCGGGACGTATTCGTTAGACGCCGTGACAGACGGGATCTTCGGGCCGCGTAGGGGGTGGACAGGCTGCGCGAGATAGCGGCGTCGTTCGTGGCGCCCGGTCCGACCGGGGTGGCCATCCGCGACAGCCTCAAGTGCCTGACCGGGCAGGACCAGAGGGTCCTTCGCCTGGTCGGTGGCTTGCTGGGCTCCCTGGCCTCCCGAGACTTGAAGGCCCGCTGTGCGACCAGGTTGTATCACGATACGGACCAGTGGGCGCAGCGCAAGCGGGCTTTGACCGGCCAGTCGTCATCACGCTGGGCGGGGAGCATCACCAAGGCCACACACGACCAGTGGGCACTGGCCCGACGCGGTCAACTCGCCTACATCCAGAACCTCCAGGCAGACATCGACATGATCGCTCGCCGACTGTCGCTACCGGTCGGAGTGAAGGGCTCCAAGGGCTCGCCGGGTGGTTACCGCTCCCGCCAGGAGTGGTTCGCCAAGTCCCGGCGCCTGCACTTGCTCCAAGACCGGCTCCAGCGGGAGCGGGCCGACCGTGAGGCCGGACGCGTGCGGGTGGTGCGCGGTGGAAGGAAGCTGCTGCGCAACCGGCACAACATCCAAACCGCCCAGCTGACCGAGGCAAAGTGGCGTATGCGGTGGGAGGCTGAGCGGTGGTTCCTCCAGGCTGACGGCGAATCGGGGAAGCGATACGGAAACGAGACAATCCGTGTCAGCCCGGATGGTGAGGTGAGCATCAAGCTCCCGGCGCCCCTGGCCGGGCTGGCCAACGCGCCCCATGGCCGGTACGTGCTGGCCTGCCGGATCGGCTTCCGGCACCGGGGCCAGCAGTGGGCCGACCGCGTCCAGACGAACCGTGCCGTGGCGTACCGCATCCACTTCGACGTGGGGCGTGACCGCTGGTATCTGACTGCCTCCTGGCAGATCCCGCCAGTGAGGACGATACCTCTGGATGCGGTCCGGTCCGGCGGGCTGATCGGTGTGGATACCAACGCCGATCATCTGGCTGCCTGGCGCCTGGACGCCCACGGCAACCCCGTCGGCGAGCCCCGCAGGTTCGACTACCACCTCAGCGGTAGCGCACCGCACCGGGACGCGCAGGTGCGACATGCCCTCATCTGCCTCCTGCACTGGGCCAAACGCCATCGACTGGCCATCGCGATCGAGGACCTGGACTTCACGACGGAGAAGACCCGGGAGAAGCGCGGGCGGCGCAAGCGGTTCCGCCAGTTGGTCTCCAGCATGCCTGTGGGCAGGCTGCGCAGCAGGCTGGTGTCCATGGCCGCCGAACTCGGCATCGCCATCGTGGCCGTCGATCCCGCCTACACCAGCCGCTGGGGCGCCCAGCACTGGCAACGGCCCCTGACCACAAGGACCCGTAAAACCACCCGCCACGACGCTGCCGCCGTGGCAATCGGACGGCGCGCCCTGGGGTGCCCGATCCGGCGACGGACGCAACCGCCCCCACCGCACCGGAGCGATGTGGTGGGGCATCGGACCGTCCAGGCCGCATCGGATATCCCGGGGCGTGAGGAAACCCGCCCCCGCATTCCCGGACCACAGAGACGATCTGTCGGCGCCGGACGCGGAGCGAAAGCGGGTGACCAGTGTGCCCACAACCGTTCGGGGCACACGGCTGAGCGTGAGTCCTGGCACCAGGACTCACTCCCGCTCAGTCCCTAGAAACGGTCACGCGGGCGAAAGGATGCGTCACACTGGTGTTCCGTGACCAGCCAACCGCCTTCCGCCCGTGTCGTCCTGCTCTCCGGCCCCTCGGGTTCGGGCAAGTCCTCCCTCGCGACCCGCACCGGGCTGCCCGTCCTCAACCTCGACGACTTCTACAAGGAGGGCGGCGACCCGACGCTCCCCCAACTCCCCGACGGCGGGGGCGCCGACTGGGACTCGCCGCTGTCCTGGGACGCGGACGCGGCGGTCGCGGCCATCGAGGAGCTGTGCCGTACGTCACGGACCACCGTGCCGCTGTACGACATCGCCACCAGCGCCCGGGTCGGCGAGGAGGCGCTGGACCTCGGGCGGGCGCCGCTGTTCATCGCCGAGGGGATCTTCGCCGCCGATATCGTCGGGCGGTGTGCCGACCTCGGGGTGCTCGCGGACGCGATCTGTCTGCGCGGCCGCCCGTCCACCACGTTCCGGCGCAGACTGCTGCGCGATCTGCGGGAGGGCCGTAAGCCCGCGCTCTACCTGCTGCGGCGCGGCTTGCGGCTGATGCGCGCGGAGCGCGGGATCGTGGCCCGGCAGACGGCGCTGGGCGCGTACGCGTGCGGCAAGGACGTGGCGCTGGGCCGGATAGCGGCGGCGGGAGAGCGGATCCCCGCCCCCGGCGAGAAGGCGTCCGTATAGCCATGTGGCCAAGCGGCGGCCAAACGCGGCCGCGCGGCCGAACAGGTGCGAGGCCGGACATCCCCCCTCGGCTGTCCGGCCTCGCACCTGTTTCCCCCGTGCTCCCCCGTTTTCTCCCTCCCTTTTCCCCCGTATCCCCCGATTTTCCCCCGCCTTCGAACGTCCCCGCCGCCGTCAGGCGACCAGTTCGCCGAAGGACTCCTCCTCGTCACGGCCGAAGCTGAGGATCTCGTCCTCGCGCAGCCGGCGCAGCGAGCGCCAGATGCTGCTCTTGACCGTTCCGACGCTGATGTTCAGGATGTCCGCGATCTCCGGATCCGTCCGGCCCTCGTAGTAGCGCAGCACCAGCATCGTGCGCTGCAACTCGGGGAGCCGGGCCAGGGCCTGCCACAGCACGGTGCGCAGCTCGGTGCCGCGCATCGCGTCGTGGTCGCCCACCGTCTCCGGCAGCTCCTCCGTCGGGTACTCGTTGAGCTTGCGCCGACGCCAGGCGCTGATGTGCAGATTGGTCATGGTGCGGCGCAGATAGCCGCCGACCGCCGCCTTGTCACTGATCCGGTCCCAGGCCCGGTAGGTCGAGAACAGCGCGCTCTGTAGCAGGTCCTCGGCCTCGAAGCGGTCCCCGGTCAGGTGGTAGGCGGTTGCGTACAGGGAGGCGCGGCGCTCCTGGACATAGGCGGTGAACTCCGCCTCCGACGTGGTGCGCCGCTCCCCCTCTGCCTCCCCGTACGAGCCTCCCCCGTGGCCCCCCGGTCCCCCGTTGTCCCCCCCGAGGCCGGTGCCGGCCTCCTTGTCCCCCGTGATCGCGTCAATGGCCACCATGTAAGGAGGCCGCTGACGCCCGGCGCCGCGAGCGCACCCCCGCCCGCTCACGGCACCGGACTTCTCATTGCCCCGCCCGGCGTCGTGGAGGCGCGTGCGAACTGCGCTGGTGGTGGAGAAGTGCAGTGTGCTCATTTCGCGCCCCCCGTCGATGGAGCCTGGTCGGTCTGGCTTCTGGCTGCCCCGGCCGGTGTCGTTCCGCCCGGTGCACAGAAGACTTTGCCGGGCCAGTTTCATCGGGGTGTCTGTCGACTGTCACAGGCTCGTCACAGGCGATCGGACCGATAAACCCCTGACGGTCGAACTACAGGCCCCTTGTAGGCCAGAATGACCAACGTGCCTTTCCTGTTGCTGATCGAGGACGACGACGCCATCCGCACGGCCCTCGAACTCTCGCTGTCTCGCCAGGGCCACCGTGTGGCGACCGCGGCGACGGGCGAGGACGGCCTGAAACTACTGCGTGAGCAGCGGCCGGATCTGATCGTGCTCGATGTGATGCTGCCCGGGATCGACGGCTTCGAGGTGTGCCGCCGGATCCGCCGTACCGACCAGTTGCCGATCATCCTGTTGACCGCGCGCAGCGATGACATCGACGTCGTGGTCGGCCTGGAGTCCGGTGCCGACGACTATGTGGTCAAACCCGTCCAGGGGCGGGTGCTGGACGCCCGGATCCGCGCGGTGCTGCGGCGTGGGGAGCGGGAGGCCAACGACTCCGCGGCCTTCGGCAATCTGCTGATCGACCGCGCGGCCATGACGGTCACCAAGAACGGCGAGGATCTCCAGCTCACCCCCACTGAGCTGCGGCTTCTGCTGGAGCTCAGCCGCCGTCCGGGGCAGGCGCTGTCCCGGCAGCAGCTGCTGCGGCTGGTGTGGGAGCACGACTACCTCGGGGACTCGCGGCTGGTCGACGCATGCGTACAGCGGCTGCGCGCGAAGGTGGAGGACGTACCGTCGTCGCCGACACTGATCCGTACGGTGCGCGGCGTCGGGTACCGGCTGGATGCTCCGCAGTGAGCGACGCACGTGCGGCCGCCGGACCGCGGACGACTGCGATGCCCGCACCTTCGCCGCACGGGCGGAGAAGCGAACGGATCAGCGCAGTGAGCGACGCACGTGCGGCCGCCGGACCGCGGACGACTGGTAATACGGTGTGCGTCGCGCACGGGGGCGGAGAAGTACGGAATTGAGCGCAGTGAGCGACGAGCCCGGCCGGGCCCGGGGCTGGGCCGCGGGGCTCTTGCGGTGGTTCAGCCTCCGGCTGCGGCTGATGCTGGTCTTCGGCCTGGTGGCGCTGACCGCCGCCGTGTCCGCGTCCGCCATCGCGTACTGGCTGAACCGGGACGCGGTGCTCACCCGCACCCAGGACGCGGCGCTGGACGAGTTCCGCAAGGCCCTGAAGGACGACACCGACCCGTTGCCCTCCGTCCCCACCTGTTCCGAATTGCGGGAGGCGGCGGGTCGTATGGCGGACAACACCCAGAAGTACGAGGTGCTGCTGATCACCCGGACGAAGGACGCCGGAAGCTGCCCGGCGGCCTCGGACAAGGATCTGTTCACCCTCGATGTGGTGCCCACCTCGCTGCGGCGCGCGGTGGACCAGAAGCGCCCGGTGAGCAAGGGGAACACCTCCCCGTACCACCTCTACTGGCAGCGGATCACGCTGGACGGCACCCCGTACCTGGTCGGCGGGGCCAAGGTGAACGGCGGCGGGCCGACCGGCTACATGCTCAAGTCCCTGGACACCGAGCGCCAGGATCTGAACTCCCTGGCCTGGTCGCTGGGGATCGCCACCGGGCTCGCGCTGATCGGCGCCGCACTGCTGGCGCAGGCCGCCGCGGCCACGGTGCTGCGGCCGGTGCAGCGGCTCGGGGAGGCGGCGCACCGGCTGGGCGAGGGGCATCTCGACACCCGGCTTCAGGTCTCCGGCTCCGATGAGCTGGCCAATCTCTCCCACACCTTCAACCGGGCCGCGGAGCGGCTCCAGAAGCGGGTGGCGGAGCTGTCCGCGCGGGAGGCGTCCAGTCGGCGCTTCGTCGCGGACATGTCGCATGAGCTGCGGACCCCGCTCACCGCGATCACGGCCGTCACGGAGGTGCTGGAGGAGGAGGCCGACTCGCTCGACCCGATGATCGCTCCGGCGGTGCAGCTGGTGGTGAGCGAGACCCGGCGGCTGAACGACCTGGTGGAGAACCTGATGGAGGTGACCCGCTTCGACGCGGGCACCGCCCGGCTGGTGCTCGACGATGTCGATGTCGCCGACCAGGTGACGGCGTGCATCGACGCCCGCGCCTGGCTGGACGCGGTGGAGCTGGACGCGGCGCGCGGGATCGTGGCCCGGCTGGATCCGCGGCGGCTGGATGTGATCCTGGCGAATCTGATCGGGAACGCGCTCAAGCACGGCGGCTCGCCGGTGCGGGTCTCGGTGCGCACCGACGGCGATGAGCTGCTGATCAAGGTCCGGGACCACGGTCCGGGGATCCCCGAGGATGTGCTGCCGCATGTCTTCGACCGCTTCTACAAGGCGAGCGCGTCCCGCCCCCGTTCGGAGGGCAGCGGGCTCGGGCTGTCGATCGCGATGGAGAACGCGCATATCCACGGCGGCGACATCAGCGCCGCGAACTCGCCGGAGGGCGGGGCGGTCTTTACCCTGCGGCTGCCGATGGACGCCTCCCGGATCGCCTCCGACGAGGCCGGGGACGAGCGCGACCGCGACGGCTCCGCCGGGAGCGAGCGCGACGACGGCGGGTCCAAAGGCAAAGGCAAGGGCACTGACAAGGGCACTGGCAAGGGCACTGGCAAGGGCACTGGCAAGGGCAAGGGCCGGGACGAGGAGGGCAGGCCATGAGCGCGCGCTGGACCCGGTCGGCCGTCCTCCTGCTGACCGGCGCGGTCACGCTGCTGGCGGCCGGGTGCGGGATACGGGGCACCTCGGTGCCGGTGGACGCCGGGGCCGCGCCCTCGCGGGCGTCCTGCCGGGCGCCGGAGTCGGAGCGGGCGGCCGAGGGGATGGGCAGGGTCTCCGTACGGATCTATCTGCTGTGCTCCTCGCGGATCCTGTCGGTGAGCAGGACCACCCGGCAGGGCGACGAGAAGACGGCCCAGGAGCCGGTGCGGGTCGCCCGGGCGCTGTTGGAGCAGTTGCGGCTGCCGCCGACGGGGGCCGAGGTGTCGGCCGGGTTCTCCACGGCGGTCGAGGACTGGGTGGAGATCTCCGGCCCGGCCAAGGGCGACCCGGACAGCGCGCTGCGGCTGAACCGGCCGCCGGAGGAGATTCAGTCGCTGGCGCTCGCCCAGATCGTCTGCACCTTCGCGGACACCACGGTGGCCGGCGACGACGGCAAGGTGGTGCTCGGCGGCCCGGACAGCCAGCGGGATCCGCTGAAGTCGTACCAGTGCACCGAGGAGATGCGGCGCA
Organism: Streptomyces javensis; assembly: GCF_039525925.1. Taxonomy (NCBI): domain Bacteria; kingdom Bacillati; phylum Actinomycetota; class Actinomycetes; order Kitasatosporales; family Streptomycetaceae; genus Streptomyces; species Streptomyces javensis. The sequence continues at coordinate 8,725 of NZ_BAAAIF010000006.1, forward strand.
ATCCGATGATCGCGGTCAATTCCGGGGTCCTGGTGTCCTGATTCGTTACCTGTCGGTACCGCCCCGTCCCAGGTCGGCGACTTGTCGGTAACAAGGTGCTGACCAGCGGGGTGGGTGCGGAACCGCGACCCCCGCGTGCGGCGTCCTGATTTTCGTGCAGGGTCCTTTCGGCCGCAGGGCCGCCTTCCGCTACCGCGTCGCGGGCTTCGTGCTCCTCGTGGCCCACCTCGCGTTCGTCTGCTGGCTGACCCTGCGACCGGTGAACGTCCCCTGGGTGTCCGCGGCGACCCTCGAACCACTGGCCACCATCCGCGCCGATCTGGCGCTCAGCCCCTGGTCGGCCGCCCGTTCCATCGGAGGCGGGCTGCTGCTGCTCGCGCCGCTCGGGGTGCTGCTGCCGCTGGCCGGGGGCCGGGTCGAGGCGTATCCGCTGGCCTCGCTGAGCCGTACGGCCTTCACCGGGGCAATGGTGGCCATGGGGTTCGCGCTGCTGCGCAGCGAGGTGACCGGGCAGATCATGAACGTGGACGCGGTGCTGCTGAACACGGTCGGGGTCGCCCTCGCGCATGTGCTGGTGGTGCCCGCCGTACGGGCCCGGCTCCGCCGCCGGGCCGACCGGGGCCGGGCGGCCCCCCTCCCCCGGAACGACGGCGCCCAGGCCCCGACCCCGACGATTCCCAGGGTCGGGATCGCACCGTGGAGCGACGTCTCCTCCAGCTCGCGGACATAGCGTTGAGGACATCGGGAACCAGCTCTTCCCGAGCCCACCCGACAACGAGGAGTGTCCATCATGGCCGCACCGCTGGTCCGCCCCCGCCACGACAAGAAGATCGCCGGTGTCTGCGCCGGTCTCGCCCGGCGCTTCGGGACCACCCCGACGACGATGCGGGTGCTCTTCGTGGTCTCGTGTCTGCTGCCGGGACCGCAGTTCCTGCTCTACATAGCGCTGTGGTTCCTGCTTCCGGCGGAGGACGCCTATCGCGAGGCGTGGTGATCCGGCGCGCCGTCGGCGCGGCGTGACCCCGCATACGGACCACGGCGTGACCCCGCATACGGACCCATACGGAAATGGCCGGGCCGCACACCCCCTTGGGATGTGCGGCCCGGCCGTGTGCCCAGAGGGGGTTCAGCCCAGCTTGATGAGGCCGCCGGTCGGCAGGTTCCCCAGCGGGAGCTGCCCCAGCATGCCCTGGGCGGGCTTGGCCTGAGCGGCGGCGGGCTTGGCCGGCGCGGCTGGCTGCCCCGGGGCGGCGACACGGCCCGCGGAGCCACCGGGCACCGGCGCCGCGGACGCGGCGCTGCCTCCGGCGACGACGGCGGCGGCACCGAGGGCAATGACACCGAGAGTCTTGAGGGTTCCCTGCTTCATCAGAAATCTGTCCTTGAGACGGGGGCTTGACCGATACGGAAACGTAGCCATGGATTTCGGCTGCCCGCAAACACCGAAAACGGCCCCCGTCACCCCCGCCCAGGTCGTGTGCCGGGCGCGCCCGCTCAGGTGCTCCTGGGCGCGGAATCCCTGGTCACAGCCGACGCGGAGGCCACATTGCGGAACAGCCATTCGGACTTCAACTCGGCGTATCCGGGCTTGATCACGTCATTGATCATCGCCAGACGTTCGTCAAAAGGAATGAAGGCCGATTTCATCGCATTGACCGTGAACCATTGCATGTCGTCGAGCGTGTAATGGAACGTTGATACAAGATGCTGGAATTCCACGCTCATGCTCGTCCCGCTCATCAGACGATTATCCGTATTCACGGTGGCACGGAAATGCAGCCGGCGGAGCAGCCCGATCGGGTGCTCGGCGTATGAGGTGGCCGCGCCGGTCTGGAGGTTGGAGGTCGGGCACAGCTCCAGCGGGACGCGCTTGTCGCGGACGTACGAGGCGAGGCGGCCGAGGGTGAGGGAGCCGTCGTCCCCGACCTCGATGTCGTCGATGATGCGGACGCCGTGGCCCAGCCGGTCGGCGCCGCACCACTGGAGCGCCTGCCAGATGGAGGGCAGTCCGAACGCCTCGCCCGCGTGGATCGTGAAGTGGTTGTTCTCCCGCTTCAGATACTCGAAGGCGTCCAGGTGGCGGGTGGGCGGGAACCCGGCCTCGGCACCCGCGATGTCGAAGCCGACCACGCCCAGGTCGCGGTAGCGGTTGGCGAGTTCGGCGATCTCCAGGGCGCGGGCCGCGTGGCGCATCGCGGTCAGCAGCGCGCCGACGCGGATGCGGTGGCCGTTCTCCCAGGCCCGGCGCTCACCCTCGCGGAAACCCTCGTTGACCGCCTCGACGACCTGCTCCAGGGTCAGCCCGCCCTCCAGGTGCTGCTCGGGGGCGTAGCGGATCTCGGCGTAGACGACGCCGTCCTCGGCGAGGTCCTCGGCGCATTCGGCGGCGACCCTGACGAGCGCGTCGCGGGTCTGCATCACGCCGACGGTGTGGGAGAACGTCTCCAGATAGCGCTCCAGCGACCCGGAGTCCGCCGCCTCGCGGAACCAGATGCCCAGCTTGTCGGGCTCGGTCTCCGGAAGCGCGTCGTACCCGGTCTCCCTCGCGAGGTCGACGATGGTGCCCGGGCGCAGCCCACCGTCGAGGTGGTCGTGCAGCAGCACCTTGGGGGCGCGGCGGATCTGTTCGGGGGTGGGCTCATGGGTGTGCTCGCTCGTCATCTGGGCAGCGTAGCCCCTACGCGCGTAGAACGTGAGGGATAGATACGCAACAGTGACCCGCACGGGTAGTGGAGTACACCAGTCCTTCTGCGATCGTTTCTGCCATGGCTCAGCAAGCGTTGCCCGAGCGGGGCGCACGGCTGGGGCGGCCGATGGGCGCGGCCGCCGCGCGAACGACCGTACATGGTGTGGTGCTGCTGCTCCCCGAGGGGGAGCCCAGCGGGACCAGACGGCCGTCCAGACTCTCGGTGGCCGCCACGCTGCCGCTGGCCCGGCGGCTGGTCCGGGCGGGCCGGGAGGAGGGGCTGGCCGCCCATGTCGTCCACTACCGGTGCCGGGGCTGGAACGGGGCGGCCGCCGATGCCGCGTCCGATGCCACCTGGGCCGTGGAGGAGGTGGTGCGGCGCTACGGCGACGTGCCGGTCTGCCTGGTGGGCCACGGCATGGGCGGACGCGCCGCCCTCCGCGCCGCCGGGCACGAGGCCGTCACCTCGGTGGTGGCACTGGCGCCCTGGCTCCCGGCGCCGGACGAGGTGCTCGAGCCGGAGCCGGTGAAGCAGCTGGTGGGACGGCACGTGCTGATCGCCCACGGCACGAACGACGAGCGCACCGACCCCGAACTGTCCTACCGGCTGGCGGAACGGGCGAAGAAGGCCAACCGCGATGTGTGCCGCTTCGAGGTGCACACCGACGGACACGGGCTGCATCAGCACCGCTCCGAGGTGCAGGCGCTGGCCGCGGACTTCCTCCTCGGCTCCCTCTTCCACTCCGGCTTCTCCCGCCCCGTCGCCGACGCGCTGGCGGCTCCGCCGCCACTGGGCCTGCGGATGCCCCTGGCAGCGGGCTTCGGGGCGAATCTGCGGCGCTGAGCGCGTGGTTATACGGCTGGGGTACCTCGGGGTTCGCTGCCCAGTGCGGCGCCGTCTCGCGCCTTCGGCGCATTTGAGCAACGGGGCAGCTCGTGGGGGGGCGGGCCTCGCCGCCGGGCGCCGGGCCGGTGGGTGTGGGTGCCGGGGCGGCTTCCGTGTTCGATGGCCAAGGTCCCGCCGGACTTCGGGCCCCGCCGGTTACCCCTCCAAAAACGCTTGATCTGACGCAACTAATTCGTCAAGCGTTTTCCAGAGGGGGTACCCCGGCTGCCCGGTATCGGCCTCAGGCCCGGACCTACCGATGCCGCCACCGGCCCCCGCCCCCACCGGCCCGGCGCCTGGCGACGCGGCCCCGGCCCGGCACACCCCGAACCATGCTCAAATGCGCCGAAGGCGCGAGACGAAAGCCGCACCCAACCGAGCAGGCCCGCACAGGCGAAGGGGCCGCCGCGCCGGGACAGTGGCGGGACGGCCCCTTCGGGCTTCGGAGGGCTGAGCTGGGCAAGCGCCCGGGGGCCGGGTTACGCCGGTGCGCCGACCAGCTCGCGGCGCGCGGCCTCCGCGCGCCGTTCGGCCTGCGCCTTGCGCGTCGCGTACACCGTGATCGCCGCCGCGCCGCCGACCGCCACCAGGCCCATGGCGACCGTGCCGGCCCACCCGGCCGCGTGGAAGGCGAGCGCGCCCAGCGCACCGCCCACGCTGCTGCCGATGTAGTACGACGCCTGGTAGAGCGCCGCGGCCTGCGCGCGTCCGGTCTTGGCCGTACGGCTCACCGCCGAGGACGCCGCCGCGTGGCCCGCGAAGAAGCCCGCGGTGATCAGGACCAGACCGGCCAGCACCGCCGGGATGGAGTTCAGCAGGGACAGCAGCAGCCCGGCGGCCGTCGTGGACACCGCCACGTAGAGCGCGCCGCGCCGCCCGAGGCGGCCGACCAGCTTGCCGGTGGCCGCCGAGGAGACCGTGCCGACCAGGTAGATCAGGAAGATCGAGCCGATCAGGCTCTGCGAGAGCCCGAAGGGCTCGGCCACCAGGCGGTAGCCGATGACCGTGTAGACGCCGCCGAAGACCGTCATGAACAGCGCGCCGATCGCGTACAGCCGGCACAGCAGCGGATCGGAGAGGTGCCCGGCGAGGGTGCGGGCCAGCGCCCGCGGGCTGACCTCGGCCGGGGTGAAGTGCCGGGCCTTGGGCAGCAGCATCCGGAAGGACGCCGCGCACAGCAGCGCCATCACGCCGACCGCGGCGAGCGCGGCCCGCCAGCCCCAGGCATCCGCCACCCAGCCGGTGACGATCCGGCCGCTCATCCCGCCGACGCTGTTACCGGCCACGAACAGCCCGATCGTGCCGATCAGCGCCTTCGGATGGACCTCCTCCGAGAGGTACGCCATCGCGGAGGCCGGGATCCCGGCGAGCGCCGCGCCCTGGACCGCGCGCAGCGCGATCAGCCAGCCGAGGTCCGGTGCGAAGGGCACCAGCAGGGCGAGGGCGACCGCGACCGTGAGCGAGCCGGTCATCATGGCGCGCCTGCCGAACCGCTCGGACAGCGCGCTCAGCGGCACCACCGCGAGCGCGAGACCGAAGGTGGCCGCGGAGACGCTCCAGCTGGCCTGGTCCGCCTGGACCCGCAGATCGTCGGAGATCGCGGGCAGCAGCGCCTGGGTCGAGTAGAGGAGGGCGAAGGTGGCGAGTCCGGCGGTGAAGAGGGCGAGCCGCATCCGGAGGTAACCGGGGTGGCCCGGGCTCATCCGCTCGGGCTCGGAGGGGTCGGGGTTCGTGGACGTCACAGCGGAGGCGTCCACGCGGTGGTTCCCGGTGAACGCCCTGGTATCAGCAGGAGGCATGGTTCGACCGTACGTATCCACGGTTGATGCGTCCAATGCACGGAATGGCGATAATCAATCCACTGCCGCATGAGTAAAGGTCAGGGCCGCCAGTGTCACGCATCAGTTACGAAAACGACATTCCGGTGACAGCAGATGTCGAGGCGGAGTCCTGGGCCGCCGCGCTCACCCCGCGCCTCGCCCAGTTCGCCGCCGTCGCCCGCCATGAGCATGTGACCCGCGCCGCGCAGGAGCTGGGGGTGCCCCAGTCCACGCTCAGCCGGGCGATGGTCCGGCTGGAGGAGGACCTGGGCGTCTCGCTCTTCGCCCGCCGGGGCCGTACGGTGGCGCTCACCCCGGCCGGACGGACCTTCCTGCGCTCGGTCGAACGGGCCCTCGCCGAGGTCGACCGGGCCGCCGAGTCCGTACGGGCCGACGCCGACCCCGCGGGGGGCCGGGTCTCGTTCGGCTTCCTGCACACGCTGGGGACCGAGACCGTGCCCGGTCTGATCCGCAGCTTCCGGGTGGACCATCCGCGGGTGCGCTTCCAACTGGTCCAGAACTACGGCGAGGCGATGATCGAGCGGATGCGCGCGGGCGGCCTCGACCTGTGTCTGACCTCCCCGGTGCCGGACGCCCCCGACCTGGTCGCCCGCCGCCTGGACGAACAGCGGCTGCGGTTGGTGGTCCCCGACGACCACCGGCTGGCCGGACGCCGCCGGGTCCGGCTCGCCGAGGCCGCCTCGGAGCTGTTCGTCACCCTGGAGCCGGGGTACGGGCTGCGGCGCATCACTGACGCGCTGTGCGCCGAGGCGGGCTTCACCCCGAGGATCGCCTTCGAGGGCGAGGAGGCGGAGACCCTCCGCGGCCTGGTCGCCGCGGGCCTCGGCGTGGCCCTCCTCCCACCCCCGGCGGTCCCCCGCCCCGGGGTGGCCGAGCTGACCGTCACCGCCCCGCGCGCCGTCCGCGAGATCGGCGTCGCCTGGCTGGACGGGCACCCGGACACGCCGCCGGTGGCGGCCTTCAAGAGATTTCTGCTGGGGCGGCGGGGTCAGCTGCTGCCGTAATCGGCGCCGTGGCCGGTGCGCCCGGGTCAGGCGATGCGGTCCAGGACGATCGGGGCGGCGGTGTACTCCGTGTTCGCGGGGGCGTAGGCGATCGCGTCGGTCAGGGCCTCCAGGGCGTAGGGGAAGGCCGACGGGGTGTCGGTGTGGAGGGTGAGGAGGGGCTGGCCGGTGGTGATGTGGTCGCCTGGTTTGGCGTGGAGCTCTACGCCCGCGCCCGCCTGTACCGGGTCCTCCTTGCGGGCGCGGCCCGCGCCCAGGCGCCAGGCGGCGAGGCCCACCGCGTAGGCGTCGAGACGGGTGAGGACGCCGGTGGACTCGGCGTGGAGTACGTGGCGTTCGCGGGCCACCGGGAGCGGGGCGTCCGGGTCTCCGCCCTGGGCGGCGATCATGCGGCGCCAGTGGTCCATCGCGGTGCCGTCGGCCAGGGCCTTGGCGGGGTCGGCGTCCTTCAGGCCCGCCGCGTCCAGCATCTCGCGGGCCAGGGCCAGGGTGAGCTCGACGACGTCGGCCGGGCCGCCGCCCGCCAGGACCTCCACGGACTCGCGGACCTCGAGGGCGTTGCCCGCCGTCCGGCCGAGCGGGGTGGACATGTCGGTGAGCAGGGCGGTCGTCCGGACGCCGTGGTCGGTGCCGAGGCCGACCATCGTGGTGGCCAGCTCGCGCGCGGAGTCGATGTCCTTCATGAAGGCGCCGGAGCCCACCTTGACGTCCAGGACCAGGGAGCCGGTGCCCTCGGCGATCTTCTTGGACATGATCGAGGAGGCGATGAGCGGGATCGACTCGACCGTGCCGGTGACATCGCGCAGCGCGTACAGCTTCTTGTCGGCCCGGGCCAGACCCTCGCCCGCCGCGCAGATCACCGAGCCGACGTCGCGGAGGACGGCCAGCATGTCCTCGTTGGAGAGCTGTGCGCGCCAGCCGGGGATGGACTCCAGCTTGTCCAGGGTGCCACCGGTGTGGCCGAGGCCCCGGCCGGAGAGCTGCGGTACGGCGGCTCCGCAGGCGGCCACGAGGGGGGCGAGCGGCAGGGTGATCTTGTCGCCGACGCCGCCGGTGGAGTGCTTGTCGGAGGTCGGGCGCGGCAGGGAGGAGAAGTCCATCCGCTCACCGGACGCGATCATCGCGGCGGTCCAGCGGGCGATCTCGGCCCGGTCCATGCCGTTGAGGAAGATCGCCATCGCGAGGGCGGACATCTGCTCGTCCGCCACCTCGCCACGCGTGTAGGCGTCGATGATCCAGTCGATCTGGGCGTCGGTGAGGCGGGTGCCGTCGCGCTTGGCGCGGATGACGGAGATGGCGTCCATGGGGGCGGTACGGGGCCTTTCGTGTTCAGGGGGCCGACCGGTGGGCCGAGACGGCGCGGGGGGTCAGCCATGGGCCGCGGCGCGGCGGAGGTCGGCGGGGCCGAAGGCGTCCGGGAGGAGTTCGGCGAGCGGGCGGATGCCCGTGGCGGTGTCCATCTGGAGCTCGGGGCCGCCGTGCTCCCACAGCAGCTGACGGCAGCGGCCGCAGGGCATCAGCACGGCGCCCTCGCGGTCGCAGCAGGTGAAGGCGGTGAGGCGGCCGCCGCCCGAGGCGACGAGGGAGGAGACCAGACCGCATTCGGCGCACAGCGCGACCCCGTACGCGGCGTTCTCCACATTGCAGCCGCTGACCGTGCGGCCGTCGTCGACGAGCGCGGCGGCGCCCACCGGGAAGCCGGAGTAGGGGGCGTAGGCCCGGGACATGGCGTCCCGGGCCTGGACGCGCAAGCCCTCCCAGTCGGGGGCCGCGGCGGCGGAGGTGGTCATGTGCCCTGTCCCTTCCGGTAGGGCCGGTTGTTCGCCTTGGGCATCCGCAGCCGCTGTGAGGCGAGCCCCATGACCAGCAGGGTCACGATGTACGGCGTGGCGCTGACCAGGTCGTTGGGGACCGTGTCGGTCAGGGCGTACCACAGCAGCAGCGCAACGGCCGCGGCGCCGGACACCGCGCCCGCGACATAACTCTTGCGGACAATCCGCCATACCGCCAGCGCGGCCAGGCCGAGCGCGACCAGGAGCAGCAGGGCGTGCACGGTCGCCCCGCCGTTGCGCAGCTGGAGGGCGTCGGAGTAGCCGAAGAGACCGGCGCCCATCGCGAGCCCGCCCGGCCGCCAGTTGCCGAAGAGCATGGCGGCGAGGCCGATGTAGCCGCGGCCGCCGGTCTGGCCCTCGTTGTAGATGTGCGAGCGGACGAGGGCGAGGAAGACGCCGCCGAGCCCGGCGAGGCCGCCGGAGATCACCACGGCCGCGTACTTGTAGAGGTAGACGTTGACGCCGAGGGACTCGGCCGCCGTCGGGTTCTCGCCGCAGGACCGCAGCCGCAGTCCGAACGAGGTGCGCCACAGGGCGAAGAAGCTGCCCACGACCAGCAGGACGGAGACGACGGTCAGGGCCGAGATGTCGGTGACCAGGCCGCCGAGGATGCCGGCGACGTCCGAGACCAGGAACCAGTGGTGGTTCTCCAGGTCGGCGAGCCAGTCGGACAGTCCGGGGACGGTGAACGTCTGGATGGGGTCGACCTGCGGGGAGTTCTTCGGGGAGCCGCCGATGTCGGCCAGCGGCTCGAACCAGCGCTTGGCCAGATAGGTGGTGGCGCCGAGGGCCAGGATGTTCATCGCCACACCGGAGATGATGTGGTCCACCCCGAAGGTGACGGTGGCCACCGCGTGGATCAGCCCGCCGAGCGCGCCGCCGAGGACGCCCGCGAGCACCCCCACCCAGGGGTTGGTCTGGTAGCCGGCCCAGGCGCCGAAGAAGGTGCCGAGGATCATCATGCCCTCGAGCCCGATGTTGACCACACCGGCCCGCTCGGACCACAGCCCGCCGAGGCCCGCGAGGCCGATGGGCACGGCCATGGAGAGCGCGGCGCCGATCTGTCCGGCGGAGGTGACGCGGTCGAAGTCCGCCTGCTGGGCGGCGTCGACGAGCGCCCGCAGCACCGACAGCGCGATCAGCGCCCCGGCGACGATCAGCAGCACCTTGCCCAGGGACATCCGGGAGGCGGGACCGTTCCCCTTGCCCGGCGTGCTCGTGCTCTTGGTGGTGGTCACCGTGGCACTCATGCCGGCACCTCCTGCTTGTCCGTACCCTTGTCGGCCTTGGCCTGGGCGGCGAGCTCCGCGCCCACCCTCTGCTGCTGGCGCTTGAGCCCGTAGCGGCGCACCAGTTCGTACGCGATGACGACGCACAGGACGATCACGCCCTGCATCACGCCGACGATCTCCTTGTCGTAGCCCTCGAACTCCAGGCGGTTGGCGCCGCGCTCGAGGAAGCCCCACAGCACGGCGGCCAGGCCGATGCCGACCGGGTTGTTGCGGCCGAGCAGCGCGATGGCGATACCGGTGAAGCCGATGCCGGTGGGAAAGTCGGAGGTGAACTGGTGGGTGTCGTTGAGCAGGGTCGGCATGCCGATCAGACCGGCCATCGCGCCCGAGAGCAGCATGCTGGTGAGCACCATGCGCTTGACGTTGACGCCGCTGGCCTGGGCGGCGGACTCGGAGCGGCCCACCGCCCGCAGATCGAAGCCGAACCGGGTGCGGCCGAGCAGGAACCAGAAGCCGACGCCCGCGAGCGCCGCGACGACGATGAAGCCCCAGATGGGGTCGAGGTCGCCGCCCGCCGGGATGGTGAAGAAGTGGCTGGAGGACGGCAGCGGGTCGGTGGCCACGATGTTGGTCTGCTTGTCGAGGTCGGCCAGCCGCCCGTCCACCAGCAGATAGCTGATGACGATGCCGGAGAGGGAGTTCAGCATGATGGTGCTGATCACCTCGCTGACGCCCCGGTAGACCTTCAGCAGACCGGCGATGGACGCCCACATGGCGCCGACGAGCATGGCGACCAGCAGGATCAGCGGGATCTGCACCAGCCCGGGCAGCTTCAGCGCCCCGCCGACGACGGCGGCGAAGAAGGCGGCGAGCCGGTACTGGCCGTCGACGCCGATGTTGAAGAGGTTCATCCGGAAGCCGATGGCCACCGCGAGCCCCGCCAGGTAGTACGTGGTCGCCTTGTTGAGGATGTAGACCTGGCTGTCGGCCTTCACCCCGTAGTCGAACATGATGCCGAAGGCGTTGAACGGCTCCTTGCCGGTCGCCAGCAGCACCAGCGCGGTCACCACGAACGCGGCGGCGAGCGCCAGCACCGGGGCGGCGACCGCGAGCAGCACCCGCTCCTTGTCCAGCTTCTTCATCGGTCCTCTCCCCCGGTCGCGGTTCCGGCCCCGGCCTCGGTCGCGGCCTCGTCACCGGAGGCGGCCCCGGTCCCGTCGTCCGCCGGGCCCTCCAGATGGCCGGAGGCGGCGCCGGTCATGGCCGAGCCCAGCTCCTCCGGGGTGATCGTGGCGGGGTCGGCGTCGGCGACCAGCCGGCCGCGGTACATCACCCGCAGGGTGTCGGACAGGCCGATCAGCTCGTCCAGGTCGGCCGAGATCAGCAGCACGGCCAGGCCGTCCCGGCGCGCGGCGCGGATCTGGTCCCAGATCTGCGCCTGGGCGCCCACGTCCACGCCCCGGGTGGGGTGCGCGGCGATCAGCAGCTTGGGGTGGTGGCTCATCTCCCGGCCGACGATCAGCTTCTGCTGGTTGCCGCCGGACAGCGAGGCCGCGGTGACCTCGATCCCCGGCGTACGCACGTCGTACTCGGCGACGATCCGTTCGGTGTCGCGCCGGGCGGCGGCCGGGTTCAGCAGCCCGGCCCTGCTGTTGGGCTCCTCGGTGACATGGCCGAGGATGCGGTTCTCCCACAGCGGCCCCTCCAGCAGCAGCCCGTGCCGGTGGCGGTCCTCGGGGATGTAGCCGATGCCGTCCTCGCGCCGCTTGCGGGTGGGCGCGTGGGAGATGTCGGCGCCGTCCAGGGTGACGGTGCCGGCGTCGGGGTCGCGCATGCCCATGATGGCCTCGACCAGTTCGGCCTGGCCGTTGCCCTCCACACCGGCGATGCCGAGGACTTCGCCCTTGCGGATGCGCAAGTCGATGTCGTCGAGCACGGCCCGCTCGACCCCGTCCACATCGGTGGCGGTCAGCCGCAGCGCGTCCACGACGAGCATGTCGGTGTCGGTGACGGTGGATTCGCGGGTCTCGGGCGAGGGCAGCTCGCTGCCGACCATCAGCTCGGCCAGCTGCCGGGGGTTGGTCTCGGACGGTACGACGGAGGCGACCGTGGTGCCCCGCCGGATCACGGTGATGTCATCGGCCACGGACAGCACCTCCCCCAGCTTGTGCGAGATGAACAGCACCGTCAGGCCCTCGGACTTGAGCTCGCGGAGGTTGTCGAAGAGCGCGTCGACCTCCTGCGGGACGAGCACGGCGGTCGGCTCGTCGAGGATCAGCGTCCGGGCGCCCCGGTAGAGGACCTTGAGGATCTCCACCCGCTGACGGTCCGCCACGCCCAGGTCCTCGACCAGGACATCGGGGCGGACACCAAGACCGTAGGCGTCGGAGATCTCCTTGATCCGGGCGCGCGCCCTGCCCGCGATGCCGTGCAGCTTCTCGGCGCCGAGGACCACGTTCTCCAGCACGGTGAAGTTGTCGGCGAGCATGAAGTGCTGGTGCACCATGCCCACGCCGCGGGATATGGCGTCCGCCGGGGAGTGCAGTTCCACCGTCTCGCCGTCGATCGCGATGGTGCCCTCGTCCGGGCGCTGCATCCCGTAGAGGATCTTCATCAGGGTCGACTTGCCCGCGCCGTTCTCGCCCACGAGGGCGTGCACGGTGCCGCGGCGCACGGTGATGTCGATGTCGTGGTTGGCGACGACTCCGGGGAACCGCTTGGTGATTCCGTGGAGTTCTACGGCGACGTCGGTGACGGCACCGGCGGGAGCGCCCTTGGGTGGGCTGGCGGCTTTGATGGCGCACTCCTGAGGGGCGGAGGGGGTGGGGCTGGCCGGGGGCCGGACCGGCCGGGGTACGCCGCGGACCCGGGCGGCCCCGGGGCGGATGCCCGGGGTCTCGTCGCGGGTCCGTGGCGCGAAGGGGTCAGTCCTTGTAGGTGTCCTGGACCTTGATCTGACCGTCGATGATCTTCTTCTTGGCCGCCTCGATCTTCGGCTTGATGTCGTTGATGAAGCCGCCGGAGTAGGAGAGGGAGACGCCGCCGCGCTTGAGGTCGTAGGTCTGGACGCCGCTCTCGGGCTTCTTGTCCTTCACGACGCTCTTGATGAAGTCGTAGACCGAACCGTCCACGGTCTTGACCATGGAGGTCAGGATCGCGTTCTTGTACTGGGCCAGGCCCTTGTCGTAGTACTGGTCGCCGTCGACGCCGATCGACCAGGTGCCCTTCTTGCCGGCGGTCGCCTCGATGGCGCCCGCGCCGGAGCCGCCGGCCGCGGAGTAGATCACGTCGACCTTGTTGGAGAGCATGCCCTCGGCGATGTCCTTGCCGCGGTCCGGCATGCCGAAGCCCTTGGGCGAACCGACCTGCACCCACTGGACGTCCAGGGACGCCTTGGGGTTGGTGTCCTTCAGGCCCTGCTGGAAGCCGCCCGCGAACTTCTTGATCAGCGCGCTGTCGGTACCGCCGATGAAGCCGACCTTGTTGGACTTGGTCTTCAGCCCCGCCGCCACACCGGCGAGGTAGGAGCCCTCGTGCTCGGCGGAGACCAGGCTGGCCACGTTCTTGGCGTCGACGACCGAGTCGACGATGGCGAAGTCGGTGTCCTTGTACTTCTTGGCGGCCTTGGTGAGCGAGGGGGTCCACGCGTAGCCGACGCCCACGACGGGGTTGTAGCCCGCCTCGGCGAGGCTCGCCAGCTTGTCGTAGCGGTCGGCGTCCGTGTCGCCGTCCTTCGCCGTCAGCTCCTTGCCCTTGACGTCGAAGTCCTTCAGGGCCTTGTCATAGCCCTTGGCGGCGGAGTCGTTGAAGGAGTGGTCGCCGCGGCCGCCCACGTCGTAGGCCAGGCCGATGCCGGCGTCCTTGCTTCCCTCTTCGGAACTGCTGCCACACGCGGTGACGGAGAATGCGAGAGCCGCGGTGGCAATGCCCGCGACAGCTATCGTGGATACCCGGCGCACGAGGGTCCCCTCTGATGATCTCGAAGCGCCCCTTGCGGCGCTGGCTCCGCCGCATCGTAACGCGCGTAGATGCCAGATAAAGGCCCCCTCGGAAGCCGTTATCGGATCGTCGCGAACCTCTCGTGTCCGCGAGCGGTACCGGCGGTGACGAAGGGGTGATCGCGCCGCGCGCCAAGGGAAGCGCGCGGCGCCACGACCGTGTGGGTCTACGCGCTCCGGGCCCGTCGGCGCTCCGCGTTCGGGCCCGTCGGCGCTACGCGTTCCGGTCCAGCAGCACGGCGGCCGTGAACAGCTCCACGCCCACCGCGATCGCGCCCTCGTCCACGTCGAAGTCGCCCGCGTGGAGGTCGCGCCGGGTGGTGTCGCCGACCTTGCGGACGCCGAGGCGGGCCATCGCGCCGGGCACCCGCTCCAGGTACCAGGAGAAGTCCTCGCCGCCCAGGGACTGCTCGGTGCCCTCGACCGCGCCCGCGCCCCTGCGGGCGATCATCGCGTCCCGCAGCAGCTCGGCGGAGCTCGCCTCGTTGACCACCGGCGGGACGCCGCGGATGTAGTTGATCTCCGACTTGGCGCGGTGCAGGGTGGCGATCTCGTCCACCGCGGCATGGACCAGGTCCGGGGCCTCCCGCCAGGCGGGCAGGTCCAGGCAGCGGACCGTGGCCGACAGCTCGGCGTGCTGCGGGATCACATTGCAGGCGTGGCCCGACTCCACCCGGCCCCAGGTGACGGCCAGACCGGAGCGGGCGTCCACCCGGCGGGCCAGCAGCGCGGGCACCTCGGTGATCACCTTGGCGACGGCGGTCACCAGGTCGGTGGTCAGATGGGGACGCGCGGTGTGGCCGCCCGGCCCGTCCAGCGAGACCTCCAGCCGGTCGCAGGCCGAGGTGATCGGACCGACCCGCAGCCCGATCCGGCCGACCTCGACCTTCGGGTCGCAGTGCAGCGCCAGGATCCGGCCCACGCCGTCCAGCACGCCCGCCTCGATCGCGTCGGCCGCGCCGCCGGGCAGCACCTCCTCGGCGGGCTGGAACAGCAGCCGCACCGGGCGCGCCAGCCGCCCCTCGCGGGCCAGCTCGGCCAGGACCAGACCGGCGCCGAGCACCACGGTGGTGTGCACATCGTGGCCACAGGCGTGGGCGCGGTCGGCGACGGTCGAGCGGTAGTCCACCGTCTTGGTGTCGGGGATGGGCAGCCCGTCGATGTCCGCGCGCAGCGCCAGCAGGGGCGCTACGCCGTCGCGCGGGCCGATGTCACAGATGAGACCGGTGCCGGAGGGCAGCACCCGGGGCTCGAGTCCCGCCTGCTCCAGCCGCGCCTTGATCGCGGCAGTGGTGCGGAACTCGCAGTTGCCCAGCTCGGGGTGCATGTGCAAGTCGCGCCGGAAGGAGATGAGTTCGGCCCGCAGCTCGTCGGGGAGCGTGCCGGGCAGCGCGGGCGCGTCGGCGGGTGTGACATCGGTCGCATCGAGGGACATCAATTGCTTCACCTAAAGAAGCGTAGAACGCCAGGTGGGTCCGCCGAATGTCGATCAACAAAAATTCAATCTGTTCGGGTACGCAAAAGTACCCGCCCCGCCGCATGATCCTCCTAGTCAGGGGGTATAACAGCGGGTTTCCCGGGTCGGCCGCGGGTGAGATGTGCCACACGGCCGTACGGGCGACGAGCTCAGAACGTGAGACGCCTCAGGACGCCGCGACCGGTCTCAGGACGCCGCGACCGGCGCCGCGGGCGATCCCGGGTTCGCGGGCGGGGCCGCCTCCCGTTGCGGGGCGGCGTCCCGCCGCGGAGCCGACTCCCGCTGCGGGACCGAGTCCCTGGGCGGGGCCGCGTCTTTCGGCGGGGGCGACTCCGCCTGCGGCCCCGAGCCCAGTCGGCGCACATCGCGCGCCGTCCCGGTGACCCCGGACAGGAAGCCCTGGGCGCGCGGGGAGGCGTCGCTGGTCAGCCAGGCGGGGTCCACATCGCAGACCGCGACCTGGACGCCGGTGCCCACGAGCGCGAGCGGCAGGGTGTGCACCACGGTCGAGGGGAAGCTCACGATCGTGTGGCCGATGGGGCCGCGGCGGGCTATCAGCTCGAGCGGCAGATCGGGCCGTACGATCTCCAGACTCACCTCGGCCGAGACCCGGTGCAGCTTCTCGGCGCTCTCCCGGCGGTGGGCGAAGTAGCGGGTGGCGCCATGGGCGCGGGCCAGCGAGCCGACCGCTTCCAGATAGCGCTCCAGGTCCACCACGCCCGTCTCGACCAGGGACGTGCCCACCAGGTCGGTGCCCCCGGTGAGCCGGGGCGGGCCGAACCGGGCGCGGGTCCAGGCGAAGTCGTTGGCGGTGATGGTGACCCCGGCGGGCGGCTCCACCGGCATCGAGCTGAAGACCTCGACCCGGCGCTTGGTGCCGGGAGTGAGCCGGCGGCGCGCGGTGGCGGAGACCGGCGCGAACACCATGTCGCGCGGCCCCTTGCTGCCGCGCCGGTGCCAGCGCACCAGGGGCTCGCCCTTGGCCAGCTGGGAGATGAACTCCATGGTGGCCGTGCCGTCGTCCACCACGACCAGGTCCTTGGCCCGGGTGAGGGTCAGCAGCAGCTGGACATAGCGGGAGAACGGATCGCCTATCACGATCCGCCCGGCCCGGCGCAGCGGTCCGCGCAGTCCGCCGATGGTCTTGATCGGCGCACCGGCCCCGCCGCGGGCGTCCTCCCAGCGCACGGCGAAGCCCTCGTCCCGCGCCAGCTCGGCCATCCGGCGCAGCTGACCGCGGGTCATCGGATCGTGCGGGGAGAGCACCACCACGGTGAGGTCCTGGGGCGCCGTGGCCTCGGGGCCCGCGGCGCGCTGGGCGTCGGCGTACGCCCACTCCAGCACGTTCAGCAGCTGAACCGGGCTCTCGACGAAGGCGAGCGTGGCCGGAGAGGCAGGGGGAGCAGCGGAGACCATCGCACCGTCCAAAGGCAGGGCCCGGAAGCGGCGGGCAGCCCCCGACATGTCAGGGGTGCCCGCCGCTTCCGGGCAAGGGCCGGGCTCACCGGCCGGTGGATTCACGGCAGAGTGCCTCAGACCGCGGCGGGCTCGCGGTCGGCGGACTCGGACTCGGCGACGACGCCCGCGACACGGCGGAGCTTCTTCATCGGGCCGAGCTCGCTCTCGTAGACCTTCTTGACGCCGTCACCGAGGGACTCCTCGATGATGCGGATGTCCCGCACCAGCCGCGTCAGGCCCTGCGGCTCGACCGAGGCGGCCTGGTCCGAGCCCCACATGGCGCGGTCGAGGGTGATGTGACGCTCGACGAACGCGGCACCGAGCGCCACGGCGGCCAGGGTGGTCTGGAGACCGGTCTCGTGGCCGGAGTAGCCGATCGGCACGTTGGGGTACTCGGCCTGGAGCGTGTTGATCACGCGCAGGTTGAGCTCCTCGGCCTTGGCCGGGTACGTGGAGGTGGCGTGGCACAGCAGGATGTTGTCGCTGCCGAGCACCTCCACCGCGTGGCGGATCTGCTTGGGGGTGGACATGCCCGTCGACAGGATGATCGTGCGGCCGGTCGCCCGCAGGGCGCGCAGCAGCTCGTCGTCGGTCAGCGAGGCCGAGGCCACCTTGTGCGCCGGGACGTCGAACTTCTCCAGGAAGGCGACGGCCTCGGTGTCCCACGGGGAGGCGAACCAGTCGATGCCGCGCTTCGCGCAGTGCTCGGAGATGGCGCGGTACTCGTCCTCGCCGAACTCCACGCGGTGGCGGTAGTCGATGTAGGTCATCCGGCCCCAGGGGGTGTCACGCTCGATGTCCCACTGGTCGCGGGGGGTGCAGATCTCCGGGGTTCGCTTCTGGAACTTGACCGCGTCACAGCCGGCCTCGGCGGCGACGTCGATCAGCTTGAAC
The DNA here is from genome assembly GCF_039525925.1 of Streptomyces javensis. Classification (NCBI taxonomy): domain Bacteria; kingdom Bacillati; phylum Actinomycetota; class Actinomycetes; order Kitasatosporales; family Streptomycetaceae; genus Streptomyces; species Streptomyces javensis. Next base: position 26,033 of record NZ_BAAAIF010000006.1, read on the forward strand.
GCGTTCTCCAGGTCGCCGTTGTGGTTGATGCCGATCTCACCGGTGACATAGACCGGGTGGCCGGGTCCGGCGGTCTTCGCGCCGAGGGTGCGGAGGCGAGAGTTGGAGCTCACTTAAGACAGTTCCTTTCCGAGAATCCACGAGGCGATCTCGCGGATCGCGCCGTCCCCTCCGGGGGTGGAGGTGACCGCACGTGCGGCGCCGCGCACGACGTCGTGCGCACCTGCGACCGCCACGGGCCAGCCGACGAGGCCGAAGCACGGGAGGTCGTTGACGTCGTTGCCGACGTAGAGCACGCGCTCCGGCGCGATGCCCTGCTCCTCGCACCACTGCTTCAGTGCGAGATCTTTTCGGTCGATGCCGTGGAGCACGGGGACCTGGAGTTTGCGGGCCCGTGCGGCGACGACCGGGTTCTTTTCCGTGGACAGGATCAGCAGCGCCAGCTCAGCGCGGCGCAGGGCGGCGATCCCGAGCCCGTCGCCGCGGTGCACGGCCACGAGTTCGCGTCCATCGGAGTCGACGAGCACCCTGTCGTCGGTCTGGGTGCCGTCGAAGTCGAGTACCACCGCGTCGATGTCGTCGCGGGTGGGGAGGGCGCCCGGCCGCTCGGCGTCGAACAGCGGGGCGAGCGCGCGGGCGCGGGCCAGATCGTGCGGATCGTCGATCTCCAGCACCCGGGCGGGGTCGGTGCGCACCAGGTCGGTGCGGCCGAAGAAGCGGTGCCCGGCCTTGCGGAAGCCGCGCGCGTCCATCGCGTAGGCGGCGCCGGTCTCCAGGAAGTCCTGGGGGCGGTCCTGGCGGCGCGGGCGGTACGACTTGTCGTGGTTGACCCCGTCGCCGCCGTCCTCTTGCGGGTTCTCGCCCTCGCGCCAGACGAAACCGTGGAAGGGGGCGACGGTCAGGGCGGTGTCGGCGCCCTTCTCGGCGACCGCCGCGGCCACGCCGTCGATGTCCTCGCTGATGATGAAGGGGCTGGTGCACTGCACCAGGAGCACCACGTCCACGGTGGTGCCGTGCGACGCCTCGTAGGCGTCCATCGCGTGGATCACCGCGGCCTCGCTGGTGGCGGTGTCCCCCGCGATGTCGGTGGGCCGCTGGATGACCACCGCGCCGGCTCCGCGCGCCGCGGCCGCGATGCCGGTGTCGTCGGTGGAGACGACCACGTCCGTCACCAGGCGGCTCGCCCGGCACTCCATGACCGCGCGGGCGACCAGCGGCACGCCACCGACGGCGGCGAGGTTCTTCGCGGGGACGCCCTTCGACCCGCCACGGGCGGGGATCACGGCGAGCACACACGGGCTCGATGCGGTCATGGCGGCTCCTTCAGGGGTTGCAGAGGTGATCGAGGCCGTCCCGGCCTCCTCTTGGTTCGCGCGCACGTCGCTGCTCACAGCTCCCCCATCCGCCGGATGACGGGAGCCACGCGCTGGACGCCATGGCGGTAGGCGCCGCGGGCCGCCTCCCGCATCGTGTTGCGCACCACCCGCCGCAACGCGGAGACCTGCGCCTCGTCCTCGGCGGAGGCCCCGGCGCGGGGTGAGCCGTCCGGCTCGAAGCCGTACCGGGCGAGCCGGCCGGGCAGATAGCCGGGTGCGGTGACGGGGGTGTAGAAGGGGTCGAGCGGCGGCAGGGTCTGCGCGGCGGCCAGCTCGGCCACCCGCTCCCGCGCGGCGTCGAACCAGGTCTCGTACGGCCCGTCGGCGGCCACGCCCTGGCGGCTGAGCCACTCGGCGTCCGGCTCGGGCAGGTGCCCGTCGTCCAGCTGGTCCCAGGAGGCCAGGCAGCCGGAGCCGAGGAAGTGGTGGTTGCCGAGCGTCTCGCGCACCCCGAGGTCGGTGAGCACGGCGGTCGGTATGGAGCGGTGCAGCGACTCCAGGGCGGCCGTGGAGCTGACCGTGACCAGCAGGTCCGCGGTGTCCAGGACCTCGCCCATGTTGCCGTAGGCGAGCCGGAAGTTGGCGGGCAGATCGTCGCCGAACTTCGCGATCAGCTTCTGGTAGGGAAGCTCCTCGATATGGGTGGTGTGCTCGCCCGGCTTGGAGCGCAGCTTGACCACGACCTCGCGGTCCGGGTGGCGGCGCGCGTGCTCCACCGCGCGGCGCAGCAGATAGGTGCGGTCGGCGCGGTTGTCCGGGACGGACGGCTGGACGGCGAAGACGACGGTGCCGCCGGGGTACTTCCGGCCCAGCCGCGCCTTCTCGTCGTAGCGGTCGCCGCCGAGGAAGGGCAGCGCGCACTCCACGACGCTCTCCGCGTCGGCGCCGACGCCCTGGTAGACGTCGCGGAAGCGCTCGGCGTCATGGCGCGAGTTGGCCAGCACCACATCGGCGCCGTGGCGCAGCAGCAGCCCGTCGGCCAGCTTCTCGTAGACGACCCCGACATAGCCGGTGACGACCACCGGGCGGCGCTCGGCGCCCTCCCAGGCGTGGCGCAGTCCGTGCAGCATGGCCTGGACGGCGCCGCCGACCAGGGAGAGGACGATCACGTCATAGCGCTCACGGTCCACCGCCCGTACGAATTCCACGCCCGTGACCTCGCGCATCGCGTCGGCGCGCACCCCGACCTCGGTGAGCTGCCGGGCGGTCGGCGTGGCGCGGCCGCGCAGCAGGAAGCCGTCGAGGCGGCGCTCCGAGGCAGAACCCGACCCATCCGGTACGAGGCGATGCGCGGTGAGCGCGCCCCATTTCCACCGGGTGTCGGAGTCGGCGAGCACGGCGACTCGCACAGGGGATTTGGTACGTGAGGACACGTCGGAGACGCTAGGAAGCGTTGTCGATTCACGGCCCAACGCAAGAGCAACAAAGGGTTAACAGAACGTCGACGATTGGAGAATCGGCTGGCTGGAGCGGCGGGTTAACCGTTCCGACGTCCTTCGTTCACCTTTACGTACACCCTAGGTCAAGACGAATGCCGACCGGCGACCTAGCGTCACCCGCGTGGTTAAGCTCTCCGTCATCGTGCCGTTCTACAACGTGCAGACCTATGCCCCCGACACGCTCAGAAGTCTGCGCGCGAACGCGCGTGAGGACTTCGAATTCATCCTCGTCGACGACTGTGCCACCGACGGGACGCCGGAGATCCTGGAGCGGGCAGAACGCGACCTTCCGGGGGCCGTCTACGTACGGCATGAGAAGAACGGTGGGCTGGCCACCGCGCGGAACACCGGCCTGGACAACGCCACGGGGGAGTACATCGCCTTCCTCGACGGCGACGACTGGCTGGCTCCCGGCTACTACGCCCAACTGCTCGCGGCGATCGAGGACTTGGGGTGCGACTTCGTCCGCACCGACCACGTCCAGTGCACCGCCCGGGCGCGCTCCATCACCCGGGTGCCGCACGGCCGCCGCAATGAGGCGATGAACCCCCGGGACGTGATCCTCCCGGCCGACCGCTCCACCTCCGTCGACTACCCCTACGCCTGGGCGGGCATGTACCACCGCCGCCTGGTCGACGAGGGGCTGCTGCACTTCACCCACGGGCTGCGCACCGCGGAGGACCGGCCCTGGATCTGGCGGCTGCACCGCGAGGCCCGCAGCTTCGCCGTCCTCGGCCTGGCCGGGGTGTTCTACCGGCGCGGGGTCTCCTCCTCGCTCACCCAGATCGGCGATGTGCGGCAACTGGACTTCATTCGCGCATTCGACCAGGTGATCGAGGAAACCGCGCGGGACCGCGACGCCGACGCCCTGCTGCCGAAGGCCGTCCGCACCTATTGCGCGATCATTTCCCACCACCTCGGCAACATCGAGAGATTCGAACCGCAAGTGGCCCGCAAACTCCGTTCCATGTCGGCGGCGGCGATGAAACGCATGCCCCAGGACGTATTGAAGGACGCACTGGATTCCATGGACTACGAGCGCGCCGCGCGGCTGCGGCGAGTCAAGCGCCGGTCCGCGGGGGCGGAGGTGGCGGCCTGATGTCCGCCTACAAGCCCCTGGCGGAGCGCAAGCGCACCCAGATCTTCCTCGCCTCGACCCTCTACGGGGCGGCGACCCTCGCGGCCGCGATCGACGCGGGCAGCGTCGGCCCGGCCGACCGGAGGCTGCTGCTGGTCAGCAACAACGCCGCGACACCGGAGACCACCCCGCCGGTGGACGAGATGCCCGGTTTCGAGCGGCTGCGCGGCCGCTTCGACCGGGTGCTCTCCTGGAACGAGACGATCTCGCCGTTCCACCCCGGCGGCTGGGCCCCGCGCATCGACGACGCCCCGCTGTGGGAGCGCCATCTGCGGCTGCTGTGGAACCTCGGCGACGACAAGATCGAGCTGATCCTGGAGTCCATCCAGGTCAACCCGGCGATGGCGGTCGCCAATGTGTTCCAGGGCGCGCCCATCGACGTCTACGCGGACGGGCTGATGAGCTACGGCCCGACCCGCAACAAGCTGGACCCGCTGATCGGCACCCGGATCCGCCGGCTGCTCCACCTCGACCTGGTGCCGGGGCTGCGGCCGCTGCTGCTGACCGAGTTCGGCGTCGAGCCGGAGGTCCTGCCGACCGAGGTGTTCACCAAGGTGCTCACCGAGGTGGCCGAGGCCGCCCCGCGCGGTGTCGCCTCCGCCAGCGAGCGGATCGCGGTCGGCAACGGCCCGGCGCTGATGCTCGGCCAGTACCTGTCCGCGCTGGACATCCTCTCCCCGCAGGAGGAGGAAGAGCTGCATCTGCGGATGCTGCGCGGCGCCGTGGCCCTGGGCCACCGCACCGTCGTCTTCAAGCCGCACCCCACCGCCCCGGCCCGCTGGTCGCGGATGCTGGAGAAGAAGGCCGCGGAGCTGGGCGCTGAGCTGACCGTCATGGACACCCCGGTCCTCGCCGAGGTGCTGTACCAGCGGATGAGCCCGGCCCTGGTCATCGGCTGCTTCTCCACCGCGCTGCTCACCGCCGACGTCTTCTACGGGCTCCCGGTGGCCCGGATCGGCACCGACACGCTGCTGGAGCGGCTCACCCCGTACCAGAACAGCAACCGCGTGCCGGTGACGATCGTGGACGCGCTGCTGCCCGACCTCGAGGACCACAAGGCGGTGGCCGCCGCCCAGCCGGTGGACGAGCGGGCGGGCAAGCGGCTGACCGGTCTTGTCACCGCGGTCGGCTTCTGCATGCAGGCCAAGATCTACCCGGATCTGCGGCCCGCGACCGAGCGCTATCTGGCCGCCCACCTGGACAACAACACCTGGCGCTACTTCAAGAAGCGCCGGCTGACCGCGCTCGCCCTGCCCGGGGCGGTGCCCTCGCAGCTGGCGTTCATCCCGCGCAATGAGACGGTGCGCAAGGTGGCGCGCCGGGCCCGGGCCCTGAAGCGGGCCGCCCTCAAGCGGACGGTCACCGGATGAGCGCGCCGCCGACCCCCGACGCCGGGCCGATATCCGCCTCGGACGCCGGGCCGATAACCGCCTCGGACGCCGGGCCGATAACCGACGCGGACGGCGGGCCGATATCCAGCGCGGCGGCGACGGCTCCCACGCCGACGCCGCCGCGCGCCCCCGACGCGGCCCTGGAGCGATCCGCCGAGCGCACCGCCAAGGCGGCGGCGCGCGGCGGCGGCCATCCGGTGCGGCTGCGGGCGCTGGACGGGCTGCGCCTGCTCGCCGCGCTCATGGTGGCCGCGTACCACTACGGCGGCCGCGACGGTGAGATAACCCAGGCGTGGGGCTCCTCGCCCCGCGCCCAGTTCCCCACCCTCTCCAGCTACTTCGCCTACGGCTGTCTCGGCGTTCAGATCTTCTTCGTCATCAGCGGCTTCGTCATCTGCATGAGCGGATGGGGACGGCCGCTGCGCTCGTTCTTCGCCTCCCGCGTCTCCCGGCTCTACCCCGCCTACTGGGTCGCGATCATCCTGGTGACCGGCGTCTTCGCGCTGCCCTGGGTCGCCTACAAGGCGGTGTCGCCCAGCGACGCGCTGGTCAACCTCACCATGCTCCAGCAGCCGCTCGGGGTGGACCGGGTGCTGGGCGTGTGCTGGACGCTGTGGGCAGAGCTGCGCTTCTACGCCCTCTTCGCGCTGTTCGTGGTGCTCCCGGGCGCGACCCGGCACCGTGTGGTGCTCTTCTGCGCCGTCTGGACGCTGGGCTCGGCGTTCGCCGAGGCGTCGGACCTGCCGCTGCTGGACGTGGTCCTGATGCCGGAGTACTCCTCGTACTTCATCGGCGGCATGGGCATCTATCTGCTCCACCGCTTCGGCCATGACGCCCTGGCCTGGGGCATCATCGGGATCAGCTTCCTGATCGGCCAGCACTACGCGATCCGCGAGCTGTGGCACCCGGCCAACATCGACGCCTTCTCCTACCGGTCGGCCACCGGCATCATCGCCGTGGTCGCCTTCGGCTATGTGGCGGTGACACTGATCGCGCTGGGGAAGCTGAACTGGGCCAACTGGCCCTGGCTGACGGTGGCGGGCGCGCTGACCTACCCGTTCTACCTGGTCCATGAGCATCTGGGCTGGGTGGTCGTCTGGGTCCTCCACCAGAAGCTGGGCATCCCCTCCTACGGGACGTTCGCCCTGACCGTGCTGGTGATGCTGGGCCTGGCCTGGTTGCTCTACCGCTTCATCGAGCAGCGGTTCACGCCGATGATCAAGCGGTCGCTGAGCACGGCTCGGCTGTAGGGACCGCGCGGGCTCGCGCTCTCGGGGCTCCCCTCGCCAAGCGCGGCGAGGGGAGCCCTACGCGTCCCCCTGCGTGAGGCGAACCGTTCGCTGGGCAGCCCCGCCCACCGGGGGAACTGCGCGGCGAGCAGCCGCCGTACGAGAGCCGCGTCGAGGGGCCGGCCGACGGTCGACTCGCCGACCCCCGGAGTTCGAGGGCGGGGCGCGCCCGGGGCTCCGCCCCGGCCCCCGGCCGGGGCGACCGGGATGTACGCGGTCATCCACCGCGCCCGCGTACCGACCACGCCCAGCACGCTGCCGGTGCGGGCGCCCACGGCGACACCGGCTGGCGCCGGACCCGGGGTCCAGGGGCGGGACCCTTGGTATCGGGAAGGGGCGGGGTTGGGGAAAGATCCGCCGGACACCCCGCAGGCCCCGCCTGGGCTCAGAGCCAGCGCGGGGTGTCGGCGCCCAAGCGGCCGGAGGGACGGGCCCAGTCGAGCGGGCCGGCCGGGGTGGCGATCGGCGCGCGGGCGTGGTGCAGCGTGCCCAGGTCGGAGGCGGTTTCGGTGAGCCAGGGCGCCGGGTCATGGGCGGGGCCGTCCACCTGGGCGGAGGCGACGCCGTGGGTCAGCCAGGACGCCGTGCCCGCGAGGGAGAGCCGCAGATGGCGTCCGCCACCCGCGTCGTGGCGCTCGGTCAGCGCCCGCAGCACCGCCGCCGCCAGCAGATAGCCGGTTCCGTGGTCGAGCGCCTGGGCGGGCAGCGCCCCCGGGGGGCCGTCTCCATCGCCCTTCGCCTCGATCGCCGCGATACCGGTGGCCGCCTGGACCAGGCTGTCGAAACCACGCCGTCCGGCCCAGGGCCCGGACCAGCCCCACGCGCACAGCTGGGCCACGACCAGCCCGGGGTGACGCTCCAGCAGGGTGTCCGGGGCGAGCCCGAAGTGGTCGAGCGCACCGGGACGGTAGCCGGTGACCACCACATCGGCGTCGGCGAGCAGCGCCTCGAAGGTCCGGCGGTCCTCGGGCGCGGCGAGGTCGAGTGCGGCCGAGCGCTTGCCGAAACCGGTGTCGGCATGGGCGTCCGGGTCCTCGGGCAGTCGGGGTGAGTCGATGCGCAGCACATCGGCGCCGAGCAGGGCCAGGGTGCGGGTGGCCACCGGCCCGGCGATGACCCGGGTCAGATCGAGCACCCGCACACCACTCGCGGGCAGGGGCGCCTCCCCGAGGCGGCGCGGGGAGGCGTCCCCGACCCGCCTGGACTCGATCAACGGCAGCGCGCCCAGCGGGATCTCGCTCTCGCCGGGCTCCGCCACGGCCACGGCCAAACCGCCCGCCGCGTAGACGGTCTCCTGGATCGCGCGGGCGGGGCGGGCCGCGAGCGCCGCCGCGAGTTCGTCCGGTTCGCCGTCGTCGGGCAGGCCAAGGGCGGTGAGCAGCCGGGCCCGGTGGTGCGGGTAGTTGGCGTGCGTACGGACCCACCCGTCGGCCGCGCGCCAGAAGCCGGACAGCGGGGCGAAGTTGGTGGGCTTCCGGCCGTCGATCCGCAGGTGCCGTTCGCTGATGAACGCGGTGGCGACGGCGCCCTCGTCGACCCGCACCGCCGGGACCGCCCCGCCGGAGCGCCGCGCGCCCAGTTCGGCGGCGGCCAGCGAACAGACGCCCACGGTGGCGCGGGCCAGCTCGGCCACGGGCAGCCGGGCGGGCAGTCCCCCGCTCACCGGGCGGTACGTCACCCGCTCCAGCAGCGCGGGGTCGCCACCGAGGGCGGCCCACGCGTGGGCGGTGGCCGCGTCCCGCGTGTCCTGCGCGTCCCGTATGTCCCCTGTGTCCCGTGGTGATGTGTCGCTCGTCGTCATGCGCTCATTGTGCGCCGGGGCACTTGACCGCCTCACGGCGAGTGCCCCGCCCCCTCCTCCTGGTCGGGGACGGAGGGGGCGGGCCGTGCGAGATGGGTGGGTGGCGGACCTATGCGGCGCCCGCCTGCTGGTAAAGGCCGAGGGCCTCGTTGCCCAGCGTCGGGTGGTATTCGTTCGTGCCCGCGCTGACGCTGATGTTGCCGATCAGATAGCCCGCGCCGCCCGAGAAGTCGGCGAGGAAGCCGCCGCCGCTGGACCCTCCGGTCTGGACGCAGTCGATGCCCCACATCGTGGAGCCGGGGCGGCCCGCGTCGGCGAACTCATTGCCCTCGCAGTGGTTCAGCCGCTCGCCGTTGCCCTCGGCGGCGGAGCCTCCGTAGCCGAAGGAGTGGACATGGCGGCCGGTCTGCGAGTTGAAGGCGATGCCCTGCGCGCCCACGGTGTCGGCCAGGCTGCGGCCGTTCAGCGTGTTCATCACGGCGAAGGCGTAGTCCCAGTTCGCGTTGCCCCTGGTGGAGACGTACTGCGCGTCCCAGAAGAGGCGGCGGGCGGCGAAGGTGCCGTAGGGGCGGTTTCCGTTGTTGTAGCCCGGGATGAAGACCCAGTTGCGGTAGCCGGTGCCGGTGGCGGCGTCCACGGTGCAGTGCCCTGCGGTGAGCACGACAGACTTGTTGTCGCTGTTGGCCACGGTGGCGGAGCAGGCGAAGGTGCCGCCCGAGGCGTTCTGGAAGAAGACCTTGCCCGCCGTGGTGCTGATCAGTCCGCCGCCGGTCCAGGCGGTGGGGGACGTGGCCCGGGGCGAAAGCGCGGAGACGGGAGCGGTGGGGCCCGGGAGCGGGGGCACGGTCACCTGTTCCCCCGTGGTCGGCGCGGGGTCGGCGAGCTTCGCGGTGCGGGCGGCGGGCAGGGTGGTGACGTCCCTGGCGGTGCGCAGCCGTTCCGCCGTCCAGAAGCGGACGGCGGCGCGCTGCTCCTCGGTGGCGACGGAGGTTCCCCGAGCGGAGGGAGCGGGGTGGGACGGGGCGGAGGTGGCGGCGTGGGCGGTGGTTCCGGCGGTCCAGCTGAGGGTGGCGAGGGTGAGGGCGCCGAATAAGGTGGCGACACGTCTCATGCGGTCGGCTCCAAGTCCGTTGGAGGTGCCCGAGAGCGTTGGACAACGTTGTCCGACGCTTTGTCGCCGGTAGGGTGCCACGACTGGTCCAGACCTGCCATGAGTCCGGACGTCACCATTAGGGATCCCCCTAGCGCGCGTACGACGCACCCTGATGCCGCGACGGCGCTTGCGTGGACGCCGCCGGTCCGGGCCCCGCCGGGAGCGCCGAAAGGCCAGGAACGCCGGAAGGGCCAGGAACGCCAGTAGCGCCAGGAACGCCAGCGGCGCGCCGGGCTCAGTTCCCCACGCCTAGCCCGGACATGAACGCGGCCGGGTACCTCGTCACCCCCGACCTGGGCCAGCAGCTGCTGGTGCTCACCCCGGCGGACGCCGAGAGCCGCGAGCGGCTGGACCTGCTGCGGGTGCTCGGCATCGAGGAGTTCCCCGCGGGGGAGGCGGGCCCGTCCGTGCGGTGAGACGGGCCGTCCAGAGCGAGTACCGTCGCGGTACTGACTACGGGCGCGAGGCCGGGGTCGTCGAGGCCGCCGGGGCCAGGGTCGCCTCGATGCCCGCCACGATGGCGCGCAACCCCTCCTCGAAGCGCGCCCCGTAGTCCTGGAACAGATCCGAACTCACCGCCGCCGCCAGCGGATACCCCTCGGCGGCCATGCGCTCCTCGCGCTCCTCGACGTCGTAGCCGGGGGTCCGCTCCCCCGGCCGGGGCTCGACCGACTGCTCCTCGATCACAAAGCCGAGCGTGAAGCTGTACGCGATGAACGAGGCGCGGGCGGCCGCGCTCGGGGTGAAGCCCGCCGTGACGAAGGCGCGCAGGTGGTCCTCCTGCGGCCCGGCGTGGTCGGTGCCCGTGAACCGGCTGCCGCTGAAGACCTTCGCACCGTCGCGGTAGCCGAGCAGCGCTTGGCGCAGGGCGCGGTGGACGTGGACGAGCCGCTGCTGCCAGGTGCCGTCGCCGAGGTCGCCGTACGCCTCGAACATGCGGCGGTACATGGCGGTGCTCATCGCGTCGAGCAGCGCCTGCTTGTTCTTGAAGTGCCAGTACAGGGCGGGGGCCTGGACGTTCAGTTCCTTGGCGATACGGCGCAGGGTCAGCCCTTCGAGACCCACGTCGTTCAGCAGCCGCAGGGCGGTGTCCACCACGAGGGTCTGGTCGAGTCGCGTCGTCGCCATCCGGTCATTCTCCCCGCTCACGAGGGGCCCCTTGACAACTTAACACCGTTAAGGACACGCTCTTCAGCATGGAACTTAACAACGTTAAGGACGTGCTGGAGCAGGATGTGCTGATCGTCGGAGCCGGTCCGTCCGGCCTCACCCTCGCCATCGACCTGGCCCGGCGCGGGGTGCGGGCCCGGGTCGTCGAACGCGGCGAGGCGCTGTTCCCGGGCTCGCGCGGCAAGGGGCTCCAGCCCCGCACCCAGGAGGTCTTCGACGACCTCGGCGTGAGCCACGCCGTACGGGAGGCGGGCGGTCCGTACCCGCCGATGCTGGGCTGGCGGGACGGACAGCCGCTCGGGACGTTCCAGATGATCGAGCGGACCGATCCGGCGCCGGACCGGCCGTACCACGAGATCTGGATGCTGCCGCAGTGGCGGACGGTGGAGATCCTTTACGCCCGCCTCCGCGAGCTGGGCGGCGGCGTCGAGTTCGGCACCGAGCTCACCGGCCTGGAGCAGGACGCGGACGGCGTCACCGCGCAGCTCGCCTACGCCGACGGCTCGGCCGGAACCGCGCGCGCCGCGTACCTCGTGGCAGCGGACGGCGGCCGCAGCACCGTCCGGAAGCGGCTCGGCATCGGCATGACGGGCGAGACGGTCGACCCGACGCCGACATTGATCGCGGACGCGGTGATCGATGGCGCCGCGCTGATCGACGGCGCGGCGTTGATCGACGGCGCGGGGCGTGGCCCGGGCCGCGGCCACTGGCACGTATGGCAGGACGCGAAGGGCGGCGCCATCGCGCTGTGCCCGCTCCCCGGGACCGACCAGTTCCAGGTCGCCGCGCAGTACGACGACCCGGACCCGGTCCCCGACACCTCCCCCGAGGCGGTCCGCCGGCTGATCGCCGACCGCACGCATCTGGCCGCCTCCGACGTACGTGAGGTGCGGTGGGCCTCGATGTTCACCCCACGCGCGGCGATGGCCGACCGCTTCCGCGCGGACCGGATCTTCCTGATCGGCGACGCCGCCCACATCCACTCCCCGGCGGGCGGCCAGGGCCTCAACACCAGCGTCCAGGACGCGTACAACCTGGGCTGGAAGCTCGGGCAGGTACTGCGGCACGGCGCGGACCAGGCCCTGCTGGACAGCTACGAGGCCGAACGCCTGCCGATCGCGGCGGGCGTCCTAGGCATCAGCACCCGTATCCACCGCGCCCACCGGGCGGGCGACGCGGAGGGGCGACGCCGCACGAGCGAGGTCCACCAGCTGGGCCTGTCCTACCGGGAGGGCCCACTGGCGGTGGACGAGCGGAACGACGGGGAGGAGCGGAGCCAGTTGGGTGCCGGTGACCGCGCCCCGGACGCACCGTGCGCCCTGCCCGACGGAACGCCCGTCCGGCTCTTCGACGCCCTGCGCGGCCCGCACTTCACCCTGCTGATCCTCGGCGACGCGGCACCGCCCGCGCCGGACGCCGACTTCGGGGGCCTGGCCCCGACGCTGGGGACGGCGGGATGCGTACGCCCTATCCGGGCAGGCGGCCCGTCCCCCGACCTCCTGGACCCGGAAGGTCACCTCACCACCGCCTACGGCTCCGCCCCGGCCCTCTTCCTCATCCGCCCGGACGGCTACGTCTGCTGGGCGTCGGTCGGCGCCCGGGTAGGCCCCCTACTCACGCATTGAGCAAGTCCAGGCGCGGCCGCGGCTGGCCCCGCACCGGCCCCGGCGCCGTAGCTGCCGCCGGGCACGGCCCGGCCGCCCGGCGACCTTTCCCTTACCCGCCCGCAGGCAATGTGGTCCGGACGGCTACGCGAAGTCCAGCAGGACCTTGCACGACTGAGCCCGGTCCGCGGCCAGGGCGAATGCCTCCACCGCCTCCCCCACCGGCCGCACCCCACTGATCAGCGCGTCGAACGACGGCTCGGCCGCCAGCAGCCGCAACGCGTCGTCGAACTCGGCGTGGAAGCGCAACGCGCCCCGCAGTTCGATCTCCCGGCTGACCAGCACGTTCCCAGCGAACGGGCTCTGCCCGGGCGGCAGCATGCCGAGCTGCACCACCACCCCGCCGCGCCGCACCCTCCGCAGGCAGGTGTCGAGTCCGGCGGCCACACCCGACGCCTCGATGGCGACGTCGATCTCGGCCGAGGGCCAGTTGGGGTCGTCCGGGTCGTCGGCCCGTACGCACGCGGTCGCTCCGGCCGCCGCCGCGAACTCCAGGGCACGGGGCAGCAGATCGGTCGCCGTGATGGTCGCCGCGCCCGCCGCGCGGGCTGCCGCGATGGTGAGGCAGCCGATCGGACCGGCGCCGGTGACCAGCACATGACGGTCCTTCACCGGGCCTGCCCGCCGCACCGCGTGCAGCGCGACGGACAGCGGTTCGGCGAGCGCCGCCCGGCGCGGGTCCAGTCCGTCGGGCAGGGCACGCAGCTGGGCCGCCGGGACGGTGACACGGGAGGCGAAGCCGCCCTGGACGTGGGGGAAGCGCGCGGCGCTGCCCAGGTAGCGGGTGTCGCGGCAGACGTTGGCGCGGCCGTCGGCGCACTCCGGGCACACCTCGCACGGCGTGGCCGGATGCACGGCGACCGGCGTGCCGACCGCGGGCCCGGTCGCGCCCTCGCCGTACGCCACCACCGTGCCCACGACCTCGTGCCCCAGCACCATCGGCTCCTGGAGCCGGAAGTCGCCCACCCCACCGTGCCGGTGGTAGTGGAGATCCGATCCGCAGATCCCGCCGTAGCGGATCGCCACGAGCGCCTGCCCGGGTGCCGGTTCCGGCTCCGGGAGTTCCTCGACCCGCAGATCACCCTGCCCGTGGATCACACAGCCCAGCACCATTCGCCCAGCCTCCTCAAGCTCACCTGGTATCCCGGCGTTCACAACACGCTCGTCATGCCGCCGTCGACGTACAGCACCTGTCCGCTCACGAAGTCCGCCGCCGGGGACGCGAGATACAGCAGCGCCCCGATCAGGTCCTCGGTGCGGCCCCAGCGCCCGGCCGGGGTCCGCCCGCGCACCCAGGCGCTGAACTCCTCGTCCTCGACCAGCGGCCGGGTCAGCTCGGTCTCGATGTAGCCGGGGCCGAGTCCGTTGACCTGGATTCCGTACCGGCCCCAGTCCGCGCACATGCCCTTGGTGAGCATCTTCAGCGCGCCCTTGGTCGCCGCGTAGGGCGCGATGCCGGGGCGGACCACCTCGCTCTGGAGGGAGCAGATGTTGACGATCTTGCCGTGGCCGCGGGCGGTCATCCGCCGGGCGGCCTCGCGGCCCACCAGGAAGGCGCTGGTCAGGTTGGTGTCCAGGATCTGCCGCCAGGCGTCGTCGGTGAACTCCAGCAGCGGCGCCCGGTTCTGCATCCCGGCGTTGTTGACCAGGATGTCGAGCGGGCCTACCCGCTCCTCGACATCGGCGATCCCGGCGGCGACGGCCGGGCCGTCGGTGACGTCGAACGCGGCGGTGTGCACCTCCGCGCCCTCCGCGGCCCCCGCGCCGATGCCGCCCACGTCGCCGAGTTCGGCGGCGGCCTTCTCCAGGGCCCGCGGATCGCGCCCGTTGAGCACCACCGTGCAGCCGGCCTCCACCAGACCCCGCGCGAAGGCGTGGCCGATGCCCCGGCTGGAGCCGGTGACCAGCGCGGTGCGGCCCGCGATGTCGAAGAGCGGATGTGTCGTCATGGCGTACGTACTCCTACCTCTGCTCAGCGCCTCTGCTCAGCGCTAGATCACCAGTGACAGCAGCAGGACGAAGACGAGCCCGATGACGGAGATGATCGTCTCCATCACCGACCAGGTCCGCACCGTCTGCCCGACGCTCATCCCGAAGTACTCCTTGACCAGCCAGAATCCCGCGTCGTTGACATGGCTGAAGAAGAGCGACCCGGCGCCGATGGACAGCACCAGCAGCGCCACATGCGTGCTGGACATATCGGCGGCGAGCGGGGCCATCAGCCCGGCGGCCGAGATCGTGGCCACCGTCGCCGAGCCGGTGGCCAGCCGGATGGCCACCGCGATCAGCCAGGCGAGGAGCAGCGCGGAGACGCTCCAGTCCTCCGAGATGTCCATGATCATCTTGCCGACGCCGATGTCGATCAGCGTCTGCTTGAAGCCGCCGCCCGCGGCGACGATCAGCAGCATGCCCGCGATCGGGGCGAGCGAGTGCTCGACGGTGGAGGAGAGTCGGTCCCGGGTGAAGCCCGCCGGCCGGCCCAACGTGAACATGCCCACGAGCACGGCCGCCAGCAGCGCGATCAGGGGGTTGCCGATGACATCGGCGACCCGCTGGACGCCCTTCTCCGGGTCGTCCACCACGATGTCGACCAGTGCCTTGATCAGCATCAGTACGACCGGCAGCAGCACGGTGAAGACGGTGACCCCGAACCCGGGGCGCCGCTCCAGCTCCTCCGACGGACGCGTGGGCATCAGCCGGTCCGGCGGGGTGACGTCGACCCAGCGGGCGGCGACGCGCGAGAAGACCGGGCCCGCGATGATCGCGGTGGGGATGGCGATGAGGACACCGAGCGCCAGGGTGATCCCCAGGTCGGCGTGGACCGCGTCGATCGCGGCGAGCGGGCCGGGGTGCGGCGGCACCAGGCCGTGCATCACGGAGAGGCCCGCGAGCGCCGGGATGCCGATCCGCATCAGGGAGAAGTTGCCGCGCTTGGCGACCAGCAGCACCACCGGGATCATCAGCACCATGCCGACCTCGAAGAAGAGCGGCAGCCCGATGATCCCCGCGATCAGCACCATGGCCCAGGGCATCGTCCGGTTGTTCGCCCTGGCGAGGATCGTGTCGACGATCTGGTCCGCGCCGCCGGAGTCGGCGAGCAGCTTGCCGAGGATCGCGCCGAGGGCGATCAGCACGCCGACGCCCGCGACGGTCGATCCGAGACCGGCCGAGAAGCTGGTGATGACCTTGTCGAGCGGGGCTCCCGCGACGGCGCCGAGCGCCAGCGAGCCGATCGTCAGCGACAGAAACGCGTGCAGCTTGGTCTGGGTGATGAGCAGGACGAGAACGGCTATGCCGACGAGGACGGCTATGCCGAGCTGTGCGTGACCGGCCGACGTGATCGGGTCGACGGTGTCCGCTGCCAGCATCTCGGCGCTGAGTCTGGTCACGGCGGGTTTCCTAACGTGCGTTACTGATGTTCGAGCCGCCGCAGTTCGGCGGCGGCCCGCTCGGTGATGGCCTCGGGTTCGGGGGAGACGTCCACGGCGACGCCGTATTCGTCCGGCTGGAGCGGTTCGAGCGTGGCGAGCTGCGAGTCGAGCAGATCCCCGGAGAAGAAGTGGCCCTTGCGCTCCTTCATCCGCTCGGCGATCAGCTCGCGGTCGCCGGTCAGATGGAGGAAGACGATGTCGGGGGCGGCGGACCGCAGCCGGTCGCGGTACATCCGCTTGAGCGCGGAGCAGCTCACCACTCCCCCGCCCTCGGCGTGGGAGTGGGCCCAGGCACCGATGGCGTCCAGCCAGGGGCGTCGGTCGTCGTCGTCCAGCGGGGTCCCGGCCGACATCTTGGCGATGTTGGCCGGCGGGTGGAAGTCATCGGCCTCGGCGTACGGGACGCCGAGCTCCTCCGCCAGCAGGGGGCCGACCGTGGTCTTGCCCGTACCGGACACTCCCATGACCACGACAACCTGGGGGGCGTGCATTGTGTGAACCTCGCTGTCTTCCTCGACCTCGGCGCCGCCGGACACTCAACCCCACAGATACGACGTATTCAAGAGTCCGTGACTTAAAAGTCATACTTATTTGATGGATGAGTGGCCGCGTAGGCTGAGCGCATGGACGAACAGGGGCCCGAGGGCCGTGGTCAGAGGCCCAGGGGCCGGGGGCTGCACGACCGCGTCCTGGAATCTCTCGGCCCCGCGATCACGGCGGGCGACTACCCGCCCGGCACGGTGCTCCGCACGGATGAACTGGAGCGGCGCTACGACGTCTCCCGCACGGTCGTCCGGGAAGCGGTGCGGGTCCTGGAGTCCATGCACCTGGTGGAGTCCCGCCGCCGGGTCGGGGTGACCGTGCGCCCCACCGAGGAGTGGGACGTCTTCGACCCCCAGATCATCCGCTGGCGCCTGGCCGGCCCCGACCGCCCCCGCCAGCTCCGCTCCCTCACCGCGCTGCGCTCGGCCATCGAGCCCGCCGCCGCCGGGCTGGCCGCCGAGCACGCCACGCCGGAGCAGTGCGCCGAACTCACCGAACACGCCCTCAACATGGTGGCCACCTCGCGCGGCCAGCAGCTCCCCGCGTATCTGATCCACGACGTGGCCTTCCACCGCGTGATCCTGCGCGCCTCTGGCAACGAGATGTTCGCCCGCCTCGGCGACGTCGTCGCCGAGGTCCTCACCGGCCGCACCCAGCACCGCGTCATGTTCAGCGACCCCGACCCGGAGGCGGTCACCCTCCACGTCCGCGTGGCCGAAGCGGTCCGCGCGGGCGACGCGGAGGCGGCGGAGCGCTACACGCGGGAGATCACCGTGGGCGCGCTGCGGGAGCTGGACATCCTGGCGCCGTGAAGTCCGCACCGGCCGTCCGTTGAGCACGGGTTTCGCTTCGCGCCTTGGGCGCCTTTGAGCGGCGGGGCCCGGGTACCCCTTCGAAAAATGCTTGATATGGCGCAACTAATGCATCAAGCGATTTCGAGGGGGGTAGCCCGACCCCGTCCGGCCCGGCGTCGATGTCAGATCTGGTTCTCACCCCCGTCGACATAGAAGTTGGCGCCGAGGATGAAGCTGCTCTGCTCGGAGGCGAGGAACGCCACCAGCCCGGCGACCTCCTCGGGGCGGCCCATCCGGCCGATCGCGGTGGTCGTGGCGAGGTGGGCCTTGAAGTCGGCCGCGTTGTCCTCGCCGGCGAGGGCCGTGATCGCCGGAGTGTCGACCGGGCCCGGCGAGATCGCGTTGACCCGGATGCCACGCCCCTTGAGCTCATTGGCCCAGGTCCGCGCGAAGGACCGGATCGCGGCCTTGGACGCCGCGTACGCGCCGAACGCCTCCGTGCCGTTGTCGGCGGCGGTGGAGGCGTTGAGGATCACCGAGGCGCCCTCGTTGAGCAGCGGCAGCGCCTTCTGCACGGTGAACACCGTGCCGTGCACATTGACGGCGAAGGTCCGGTCGAGGTGCTCCCCGGTGACCTCCTCCAGTGTCGCGAAGGCGGCGGTCGCCGCGTTCGCGAAGACCACGTCCAGGCCCCGGCCCCGGGCGCGGACCGCGTCGTAGAGCCGGTCCAGGTCGGCCGGGTCGGTGACGTCACCCGCCACCGCGGTGGCCCCCGCCGGGCCGATGGCCTCGACGGCCGCGTCCAGCTCGGCCTTGCGCCGCCCGGTGATGAACACGTGCGCGCCCTCGGCCGCCAGCCGTACGGCGGTGGCCAGGCCGATCCCGGTGCCGCCGCCGGTGATGACGGCGGTCTTGCCCTCAAGCTGTCCCATGACAATGACCTCCACAAACTTCGGTACCGATCGGTACTGAAGGCGAGCGTAGCGCACTTCTGAACCGATCGGTACTGAAGAGGTATGCTCGACGGCATGAAGACGCGGCAGCAGGCACCGATCGGCCGACCGAGGGGTTTCGACGCCGACGAGGCCCTCGAGCGCGCCATGCGGGTCTTCTGGGAGCAGGGCTACGAAGGCGCCAGCCTCACCGACCTGACCAGCGCCATGGGCATCACCCGCACCAGCATGTACGCGGCCTTCGGCAACAAGGAGGAGCTGTTCCGCAAGGCCCTGGAGCGCTACTCCGAGGGCCCCGCCGCCTACGCGGACCGGGCCATGCGGGAACCGACCGCCCGGCAGGTGGCCACCGCCTTCCTGCACGGCTCCGTCCGGGCCAACACCCGCCCCGGCTGCCCCGCCGGGTGCCTCGGCGTCCAGGGCTCCCTCGCCGCCGGCGACCCCGGACGCAGCGCCCGCGACGCCCTCATCGCCTGGCGCAACGAGGGCACGGCCCGCCTCCGCGACCGATTCCGGCGGGCCGTCGACGAAGGCGATCTGCCACCGGACACCGATCCCGAAGTGCTCGCCCGCTACCTCATGGCCGTAGCGCACGGCATGGCCGTCCAAGCGACCAGCGGTGCCACGCAGGAGGAGTTGCAGAAAGTGGCCGACGTGGCGCTGCACAACTGGCCGCCCACGCCCTGAGTCCGCCCGAGGGGGGTTCCGATCTCAGCGGGGAATCGCGAAGACGTCGCGCTCCGCGAGGTCGGAGCGAAGCCGCGCGGCCGCCCAGCCTCTCAGCGTCGCGCGCGAGCGCCGGATGGCTGGAGGAGGCCATCGTCGGAGAGCCGAGTGCCGGCCTGCTTGATGTGCCTCAGCACGGGTGAGACCTCCATGCTCTGAAGTCCGGTCAGGGACCCGATGCGATCCGAAGTGAACTCGAAGAGTTCGTCGAGGTCCCGGCAGTGTGCGACGGCGTGAATGTTCCAGGGCCCGGAGATGGCTGCGACGAAGGCGACCTCGGGTTCCTGCGCGAGTGTGCGCCCCGCGCCCTTCACCGCTGACGGGTGCACGCGAAGCCAGAGGTTCGCGCGAGCGTGATAGCCCAAGGCTGCTGCCGCGATCTCGACGTCGATGTGGACGACGCGGTGCTGGAGCAGAACGGCAAGGCGTCGCGAGACCCGTCCCGGAGTGAGGTCGGCGGCCGTGGCGAGATCGACGAGACTGGCGCGGCCATCCGCGGCGAGCGCATCGAGCATCCTCTCGTCCTCGGGGGTGAGGCGCAGGGGCTCGCGAGTGACAACCGGAAACTCGGTGAAGGGGGGCCCGCCGCTCCCCAACGCTGATTCCTCCTCCGCGGACAGCGTGCCCTCCAGGGCGGACCAGTAGTGGCCGCGGCCTCCGAGGAATTGGCGGAGCATGGCGAAGGCGTTGATGTCGATCACCGCCGCTGTGCGGGGAAGCCGCTGCCCCAGGAGGTCCTCGCGTTGTTCCCGCGTCCGGGATTGCGTCGCGCAGGTGATCTCGCAGCCCGCCGCACTCAGGGCCACCCAGTTGACGTCAGCACGCTTGGCGAGCGCCTCGGCGATCGCCGCGACACTGCCAGGCCGGCAGCGCAGTCTCACCAGCCACCTGCTCTGCCCCAGGGCGCCCGGGTTGACCACACCGGCCACGCGGATGACGCCGTCGGCGCGCAGGCGGCGATACCGGCGGTTGACGGCGCCCTCGGTCAGGCCGAGGGCGGACGCGATCGCGGCGAACGACGCCCGCGGAGCGATCTGTAGCGCCCGAATGATTCGTACATCATCAGGCTCTACCGAAGCGGATTCCGTCATGAGCGCCCTTGTCATATCGGCAATCGTACAAACGAGCGCTCGTGGCTCGCCTGCGACGCGGTGCGGACGAAACGCTTGAAGCGCACGGGCTGAGGGGCCACCACAGCGGGCACCGCCCTGTGCCGATCACGGGGCCTCGACGCTGCCCGAACGAATACGACTCACGAAGAACGGAGTTGACGCTGGATGTCATCGACCGGCACCGAACAACACCCGTCGACGGCCCTCATCGTCGGGGCCTCGCGCGGCCTCGGCCACGCGATGGCGGCGGAGTTCCTCGACAGGGGCTGGCACGTCGTCGGCACCGTTCGCGACACCACTGCCCGAACGCCGCTGCACGATCTCGCGGACCACGCCGACGGGCGGATGACCATCGAACGTCTCGACATCAACGACCCCGGCCAACTGCCCCCGCTGCACGAACGTCTGGCGCATCGCCGACTCGACGTGCTCTTCGTCAACGCGGGCACCACCAACAATGAGCAGACGCCCGTCGGCGCGGTTGCGACAGCCGACTTCATCGACGTGATGGTCACCAACGCGCTCAGCCCCATGCGCGTCATCGAGTCCCTCGAAGATGTGGTGTCCCCGACGGGACTCATCGGGGCGATGTCCTCCGGGCAGGGCAGCATCACGAACAACACGACCGGAGGCCGCGAGGTCTACCGAGGGAGCAAAGCAGCCCTGAACATGTTCCTGCGGAGCTTCGCGGCCCGACAAGGCGATACGCGGCGCGCCTTCGTGCTCATGGCGCCGGGCTGGATACGCACCGCCCTGGGTGGTCCGGACGCGCCGTTCACCATCGAGGAGACCGTCCCCTTGCTGGTGGATGTCCTGCTCTCCCGACTGGGCACGCCCGGCCTGGCGTATCTGGACCGCTTCGGCCAGACCGTCCCTTGGTGAACCCCGAGGCCCGCCCCAGCGCGGGAGGATCCCAAGTCGGCCGTGTCCCGGGGTCTGGGGCGGAGCCCCGGTCACGGGGAGGGGCGGGTAGGGGAAAGACCCACCGGCCGATCGTTCCGCAGCCGCGCGAACAGCGCCTTCGCCCGCCCCTCGTCCCACTTCAGCGCGCTGCCCTTGGCCGTGGCCATCCCACGACCAGCCACAGGCACGTTCAGCCGGTTGCCACTGCCGTCGCCGCCCGCGACCCGCTTCATCGCCCGGAACAACGACATCAGCGTCCGCAGATCGGACCCCTTGTCCACGATGAGCGTGTCGAGGCCCGCGCCGACGGTCGGCAGGGACTTCCAGGGAACGAAGATCTGGTCCGGCCGCGCGACCCGCTTCGCCAGTGCCGCGAGGAACTTCTGCTGGTTCTGGCTGCGACCGAGGTCACCGTTGGCCTCGTGGTGGCGTTGGCGGACGAAGGCCAGGGCCTGGCGGCCGTTCAGCGTCTGGCACCCCGCCTTCAGATCGGCGCCCGACTTCTCGTCCTTGATGGGCTTGTCGAGGCACATCGGCACACCGCCCACCGAATCGACGATGTTGACGAAGCCCGCGAAGCCGATCTCCGCGTAATGGTCGATCCGCAGCCCGGTGTTGTGCTCGATCGTCCGCACCAGCAACTCGGGACCGCCCAGCGAGAAGGCCGCGTTGAGCTTGTTCTTGGCGGGCCCGGGGCGCTTCCCGGTCATGGGGTAGGTGTACGGCGGGATGGTCACCCAGGAGTCACGCGGCAGGCTCACCATCGTGGCGCCGTGGGCACCGGTGTGCAGGATCATCATCGAGTCGGTGCGGCGGCCCTCGGCCGAGCCGGTGTGCAGGTTCTTCTTGTCCTGCTGGGAGAGACCGTCACGGCTGTCGGAGCCCACGATCAGGTAGTTGGTGCCCTTGCCCGGCGCGGGGCGGTCCTCGACCTTGGCCAGGTCGACGCCGTCGTTCAGCTTGGCCCAGGCCCAGCCGTAGGTGGAGGCGGCCCCGACCAGGACCGCCGCGAGCAGCACGACCACCGTGCGCCGCAGCCGCCGGGGCCACCGGCGAGGAGAGACGGCCTCGTGGTTGATGCCCCGCCCCCTTGCCTCGTGGTTCATGACCCGCCCCCTTGACTCGTGGTTCATGACCCGCCCCCTGCCCACGGCAGGCCCGGACGCCCGGCCGCCGGTTCGACGACCCGCTGCTCCCCGGCGGAGCCGGACCGATGGATGCGGTGCCAGCGCAGCCTCGTGCCGAACAGGGCACTGACCACTGACTGGAAGATCACGAGATACATCAACTGCCGGTAGACGAAGAGCTGGAACGGCATCGCCCACAGCACCCGCAGCCGTTCCCCGTCCAGCCGCAGCGCGTATCCGGCGCCGAACAGCTGCACCACGAGGAAGACGAGCCACACCCCGATCGACTCCACGGGATCGGCGAACGCCACGCCGTAGAGGGCGAAGACGTCCACGACGGGGGCGAGCAGCGGCAACGCCACCTGGAAGAGGAAGAGGTAGGGCAGCGCGCGGCGGGCGAAGCGTCCGGCGGGGCCGACCTCGCGGAGGGCGCGGCGGTGCTTCCACATGGCCTGGAGCGTGCCGTAGCACCAGCGGTAGCGCTGCCGCCACAGCTGGCGCAGCGAGGTGGGCACCTCGGTCCAGGCGATCGCGGACTCCTCGTAGACCACCCGCCAACCGGCCCGCCACAGCGCCATCGTGAGGTCGGTGTCCTCGGCGAGGGTAGCGTGGCTGACGCCGCCGACGCCCAGCAGCGCGTCCCGCCGGAAGGCACCGATCGCGCCGGGCACGGTGGGCATGCACTCCAGCACCTCGTACATCCGGCGGTCGAGGTTGAAGCCGAAGACGTACTCCAGGTGCTGCCATCTGCCCAGCATCCGACGGCGGTTGCCGACCTTGGTGTTGCCGCTGACCGCGCCGATGGCCGGGTGGGCGAGCGGCTGGATGAGCTGGTGGATGGCCTCCGGTTCGAAGACGGTGTCGGCGTCGGCCATGACCACGATGTCGTGGTGGGCGTGGGCGAGGCCGGTGTTGAGGGCGGCCGCCTTGCCCGCGTTGGGCTGGCGGACCACCCGCACCCGGGGGTCGTCGATCCGGGCGGCGATATCGGCCGTACGGTCGGTCGAGCCGTCGTCGATCACGATGATCTGAAGCTCGGTTTGGGTGGAGGCCAGCAGGGACCGCACGGTGGTCCCGATGCCCGCCTCCTCGTTGTAGGCGGGGATGAGCACGGTCACCGGCTCGTCGATCTCGCGCAGCCAGGGCGAGCCGGGCCGGTAGCGGTGCCGGCGCCGGACATGCGCCCGCGCGAAGAGGACGACCAGCAGCAGCCGCAGCAGGGCCAGGCCGCCCGCGATGCCGAGCACCCAGGTCATGGCCCGGACGAAGGCGTGCCCGACGGACTGGACCTGGAGCAGCGCCTTGCCCTGCAACTGGCCGACGGTGGAGGCGGGGACGTTGGCAGGGGCGTCGCCCGAGGCGTTGGCCGGGGCCTCGACCGAGCCGTTGGCCGGGGCGTTGACCGAGGCGTGGCCGAGCCCCTCGGAAACCGTCGTGTACCGCTCGACCTTCCGGTTCCGGAAGAGCTTCCGCACCTCGCTGACGGCGGTGTCCGTCTGGCTGTACTGCCGGACGACGCCCCGCTCCGGCTTCCGCGTCGGCCGGTCGGCCGCGACCAGCAGATACCCCTCGGCGGCGGCGCGCCGGGCGGCCGTCCACTCGCCGCCGCACATCGTGTCGGCCTGGGTGGTGAGCGGCAGCCGCAGCAGCCGGGTGGTGACCCCCGCGCTCCCAGCGAGCGCGGTCCGGGTGAGGGACAGCTCCAGACGGGTGCGTACGGCGGACGCCGAGCCCAGGTCGGAGCCGGTGTAGGTGAGCGAGCCGATCTCATGCCCCGCGTCGCGGATGCGGCGCACCAGCTCGGGGTGGCGGGCCGCCTGGACGCCGGAGAGGAAGAAGGTGGCGTGCGCGTGGTGGGCGCGCAGCAGATCCAGCAGGCGCGGGGTCCAGACGGGGTCGGGTCCGCCGTCGAAGGTGAGGGCGACGGTGCGGTCCGGCATCCCGGCCGTCCGCACCCCGGAACCGTCGAGGCGGACTATCGGCTGCCCGGTGTCGGCGGCCTTGGGGATGGGGCTGGTGCAGGGGCGGCGCGCGGGCTGGGAGGCGACCTCATGGGTGGTCCAGCCCTCGAAGACCAGCGCGGCGGCGACGGCCGAGACGACGATGAGCAGCAGCAGCCAGTGGCCGCGCGGCTCGGGGCGGTGTGCGTGCCGGGGGCTCACCAGGGGCCGCCCCACACCACTCCGGACAGGGCGGCCGCCATCAGCAGCAGATAACCGACGCAGACGCAGGCGACGCCCATTGCCGCGAGTGCCAGCAGCTGTCTCCGGCCACCCGAGGCATTGACGAATATCTGGCTCGTTTGTGTTCTTCGCCGTCGCTTTTCGGTCACCCTCTTCACCATGTGCCGGAAGTGTAGCGATGGGTTCGCATGCGTGTGACCTCGCGAAATGACGCCCCTCTTATCCCGCGCAGCACCTCTGAACTGGTCTTTTCCTCTTACGAGCGGCTGGCCGAAAGGTGTGAGAGAAGGCTCACCCTCGGCCGGGGCGGGACACCTGGGGCCACTGCTCGTACCACCGCTGGTCGGCCTCCAGCTGGGCCGCCAGCGAGATGAGTACGGGCTCGCTGTTGGCCGGGCCGAGGAACTGGGCGCCGAGCGGCTGCGTGCGGGCCTCGGGGTCGGCGAACCCGGCGGGCACGTTCATCGCGGGCCAGCCCAGCACGTTCCACGGCCAGGCGTACGGGCACGCCGCGATCATGGCCCGATCCGTACGCCACCCGGACAGACCGGCCATGGCGCCGATCCGCAGCGGGGGCGTGGCCGTCGTCGGGGAGAGGACGACGTCGAAGCGGTCGAAGATCGCCCCGACCTGGCGCCGCAGCGGCTCCTCGTACGACCGCGCCCACCGCAGCGCGGCGCCGCCCAGCAGGCGGCCGTTGCGGACGGCGCCGCGGGTGCGGATGTCCAGCAGCAGCGGATCGGGGACCCGGCCGGACCATTCGGTGAGCCCGGCGGTGGCGCGCGGCAGGAAGGAGAAGCCCACGAGCCCGTAGCGCGGCTCGGCCTCCACCACCTCGTGGCCGAGGGCCGCCAGCCGCTCGGCGAGCCGGACGACGGCGGCCCGCACCACCGGGTCCAGCCGCTTCGGGGTGCCGGTGAAGGCCGTCTTGAACGACAGGGCGATCCGCAGCCGCCCCGGGTCGCGGCCCACCGCGGACAGCACATCCACCGGCTCGGGGCAGTGCAGATCGCCCTCGCAGTTGCCGGTCGCGACATGCAGCAGCAGGGCGGCGTCGGCGACCGTACGGGCCAGCGGGCCGTTGCAGGTGATGCCGTTGAAGGCTTCGGCGTCCGGCCAGGTGGAGATCCGGCCGCGCTGGGGCTTGATGCCGATGAGGTGCGTCCAGGCGGCGGGGATGCGGAGCGAGCCGGCGCCGTCCGAGCCGAGCGCGGCGGGCACCAGACCGGCGGCGACGGAGGCCGCGCCGCCGCCGGAGGAGCCGCCGGGGGTGTGCTCCGGGCTCCAGGGGTTGCGGGTGTCGCCGAAGGCGGGGCCCTCGGTGAACGGCCACTGGCCCAGCTCGGGGGTGTTGGTCTTGCCGACGATCACGGCCCCGGCCGCCCTCAGCCGCCGTACCGCCTCGCCGTCCGCGGCCTTGGCGGGGAAGTCGCCGCAGCAGCCGAAGGCGGTGGGCTCGCCCGCCACGTCCGTGTCGTCCTTGACCGCGAGCGGAACGCCGAGCAGCGGCAGCCGCTCCCCCGCCGCCAGCCGCCGGTCCGCCTCGGCGGCCTCGCGCAGGGCGGCCTCGGCGCGGACGCGGCGGAACGCGTTGAGCGTGGGCTGGGTCTCGGCGATGCGCTGGAGCGACTGCTCCACCAGCGCACGGGAGGTCACCTCGCCCCCGGCCAGGGCGCGGATCTGCTCGCCCAGACCCTTGGGAATGACGCTGGTCACCGTGGACCTCCTCGGGTGAGTTCGGCCACTCCCCCTTTACCCCAGGTGGCCGCTCGACGCACCCTGGGCAACGGTGATGACCCTTTTCATCATGTCCATCACGTCCATCACTTTCATCACGATCATCGCTGAGCACAGAGGACACCCGCATGACCGACATCGCGGCGCGCCGCACCGGCCTCCATACCCGCACCGGAGGCCCCTCCGGCGGCGAGGACCACCTGCTGGAGCAGCTGCTCGGCTGGTCGCTGGTCGTCGTCCTCGCACTGCTCACCACCCAACTGGGCCTGCTCTGAGGTCATACGTCACGGTCCAGCACACTGCACCGCGCCGTATGCCATAGTGGACCGCATGACGTTCGACGCCGCAGCCTGGCTGGAATCCGCCACCATCGACCCCGCCGTACTCGCCCTCCGCCCCGACTACCGGGCGCTGCTCATCACCGCCGAGGGACTGCGCCCCGGGCCCAGCGACGAGCTCAGCGAACGGCTCCTGGCCGACGCCGAGTCGGCGGCGCGGGAGCGGTTCGGGGACGGGCCGGTGGAGGAGCATCCGCACCTGGCCGCCTGGCGCGAGGCGTTCCGCGCGTTCGGCGCGAAGCCGCAGCGCACCCGGCCCAGCGCGGAGGCCCTGCTGCGGCGGTTGCCCGCCGGGCTGCCCCGGGTGGACCGGCTGACCGACATCTACAACGCGATCTCGGTCGGCCATGTGATCCCGCTCGGCGGTGAGGACCTCGACCACTACGTGGGCGCGGCCCGTCTGGTGCGCGCCGAGGGCGACGAGACCTTCGAGACGACGGCCGGGGGCGAGCCCGTGATCGAGCACCCGGCGCCCGGCGAGGTGGTGTGGCGGGACGACGCGGGCGCGACCTGCCGCCGCTGGAACTGGCGCCAGTGCACCCGCACCCGCCTCACGCATGACACCACCCGGGCGATGTTCGTCCTGGACGCGCTGGGGCCGATGGACGACACGGCCCTGAAGGCGGCCGGCGATGAGCTGATGCGGGCGCTGACGGAGGCGAGTCCGGGGGTGAGGATCGCCTCGCGGCTGGTGGGCGCGGGCTAGAACAGGGCCTGTTGGCCCGTTGTCGGGGGGTCCTCCTCGCCGAAGAGGTTCGGCGGAGTGGTGAGCAGCGGCGCGAGCCGCCGCGAGCCGGGGCAGGAGATCAGCTCGTACGCGGAGCGCCGCCCCGGCGGGTCATGGCGGGCGAAGCGCCCGCCGACGACCGCGATCTCTCGGGTGCAGACCGGGCAGGTGCGGCGGGGTGACGACGACATGGGTCCAGTGTCACCCCTCCCCCTGACAACCCGGGCCGACGCCCACCGTCTCCGTCCTCAGAACGCGTCCACCGGCTTGTACGCCCCCCACACCTCCCGCAGCGCGTCACAGACCTCGCCAACCGTGGCCCGCGCCGCCAGCGCGTCCTTCATCGGGTACAGCACATTGGCCGTACCCGGCTCGCTCTCCGCGGCCTTCCGCAGGGAGGACAGTGCCGCGCTCACCGCCGACCGGTCGCGTTCCGCGCGCAGCCGGGCGAGCCGGTCGCGCTGCCGGGCCTCGATCTCGGGGTCCACCCGCAGTGGTTCGTACGGCGCCTCCTCCGCCAGCTGGAAGCGGTTGAGGCCCACCACCACCCGTTCACCCGCGTCCGTCTCCCGGGCGATCCGGTAGGCGTTCCGCTCGATCTCCTCCTTCTGGAAGTTCCGCTCGATGGCGGCCACCGCACCGCCCAGGTCCTCGACCCGACGCATCAGATCGACGGCCGCCTCCTCGACCGCGTCGGTCAGCGACTCCACGGCGTAGGAGCCCGCGAAGGGGTCCACCGTGGCCGTCACATCGGTCTCGTGCGCCAGCACCTGCTGGGTGCGCAGGGCCAGCCGGGCCGAGGTGTCGGTCGGGAGGGCGATGGCCTCGTCGAAGGCGTTGGTGTGCAGCGACTGGGTGCCGCCGAAGACGGCGGCCAGGCCCTGGACGGCCACCCGTACGAGGTTCACCTCGGGCTGCTGGGCGGTGAGCTGGACCCCCGCGGTCTGGGTGTGGAAGCGCAGCATCTGGGACTTCGGATCGCGGGCGCCGAACTCCTCCCGCATCACCCGCGCCCAGATCCGCCGCGCGGCCCGGAACTTGGCGACCTCCTCCAGCAGCGTGGTGCGGGAGACGAAGAAGAAGGAGAGCCGGGGCGCGAAGTCGTCGATGTCCATCCCCGCCGCGACGGCCGTACGGACGTACTCGATGCCGTCGGCGAGGGTGAAGGCGATCTCCTGCGCGGGCGAGGCCCCGGCCTCCGCCATGTGGTAGCCGGAGATCGAGATGGTGTTCCACTTGGGCAGCTCGGCCTTGCAGTACTTGAAGATGTCCGCGACCAGCCGCAGCGAGGGGACGGGCGGAAAGATGTAGGTGCCGCGGGCGATGTACTCCTTGAGGATGTCGTTCTGGATGGTGCCGGTCAGCCGGGCCCCGGACACGCCCTGCTCCTCGGCCACGAGTTGGTAGAGGAGCAGCAGCAGGGCCGCCGGCGCGTTGATGGTCATGGAGGTCGAGACCCGGTCCAGCGGAATGCCGCCCAGCAGCACCCGCATGTCCTCGACCGAGTCGATGGCCACGCCCACCCTGCCCACCTCGCCGTGCGCGAGGGGCGCGTCGGAGTCGTAGCCCATCTGGGTCGGCAGGTCGAAGGCCACCGAGAGCCCGGTGGTGCCGTGCTCGATCAACTGCCGGTAGCGGGCGTTGGACTCGGCGGCGGTGCCGAACCCCGCGTACTGCCGCATCGTCCAGGGGCGGCCGGTGTACATCGTCGGATAGACCCCGCGGGTGAAGGGGTACTCCCCCGGCTCGCCCAGCCGCCCGGCCGGGTCCCAGCCACTGAGCGCGCCGGGCCCGTACACCGGCTCGACGGGGAATCCCGACTCCGACTCGCGCGCCATGGCTCACGCCTCCCGATGGCTGATACCGGGCGTTCTCCCGGTACGGGGCCCTGTCCACAGCATGCGTCGATGTTCGCCCCACGGCAGCCCCGGGAAGCATTCAGAGCAAAAAGATCAGGGGAGGGGTTCGGATGCACCGGACAGCGGTGGTCGGCACCGCGCTGGCCACGGCCACGGCGGCGGCACTGGTCGCCGGGTGCCGGCCGGGTGAGGCGACCGTGAACGGCCGGGGGCAGGAACGGCCCCAGGCCCGGGCCAGTACGAGCGCGCCCGCGCGCGAGACGCCGCCCCGGCCGCAGCGCACGTACACCCACAAGGCCAAGCCCAAGCGGGTGGCGGTGCGCCCGCCGCGCACCACGGCCGCTCCGGTGCCGCGGCGCACCGCGCCGAGGGTGGCCCCGCCGGTGATCCCCTTCGGCACCAGTGGGGACCGGGTGCGCGAGCTCCAGGCCCGGCTGCGCGCGCTGGGCCTCTTCCACCGGAACCCGACCGGGTACTTCGGCACGATCACGCAGGCGTCGGTCAGCGCGTACCAGCGGGGCCACGGCCTGGCGGTCACCGGCTCGGTGAGCCGGCGCACCTGGACCTCACTGCGCTCGGCGACCAAGCCGCCCACGCGCGACGAGCTCTACCCGCCCACCACCCTTCCGCTGGCCAAGCCCGATCCGCGGTGCCTGACCGGCCGGGTGCTGTGCATCAGCAAGACCAGCCGCACCCTTGCCTGGATGGTGGGCGGCCGGGTGGTGTCGGCGATGGACGTGCGCTTCGGCTCGGAGTACACCCCGACCCGGGAGGGGCTGTTCCAGGTCAACTTCAAGAGCCGGGACCACGTCTCGACGATCTATCACACGCCGATGCCCTACGCGATGTTCTTCAGCGGCGGCCAGGCGGTGCACTACTCCTCGGACTTCGCCGCCCGCGGCTACAGCGGGGCCTCACACGGCTGTGTGAACGTCCGGGACAAGAAGAAGATCGCCGCGCTCTTTGAGCGAGTGAAGGCGGGCGACAAGGTCGTTGTCTACAAGTGACCTTGGGGCGGCGCGGGCAGAGCCGGGGGAACGTGCTCTGCCCGCGCCGAATGCGCGGAGCCGTCGGTACGGGGGGAACCTCGGCTCCCGCGCGGCCGATGACCAGTCGGCCCGTTTCTTTCAGCGTCACCGCTGAAAAAAACGTCACACCTGGGTGCCGGAGTCTCAGTCGGCGCCCGTTTCCGCGGTGGTCGTGGGGTCGTCCGAAGCGGGCGACTCCGTGGACTTCAGGGGGTCAGTGGCGGTCGTGGGGGTGGTGGCGCCGGTCGGCGTGTCGGTGGTGTCCGGCGGAGGGGGCGGCGGGGCTGTGTCGCCGTCCCCGCCACCTTTTCCCGGATCGCCACCGGAATCGCCACCGCTGTCCGAACCGGCACTGTCACCGGAGCCCGAGCCCGAGCCGGACCCGGAGCCGTCGGAGCTCCCGCCGTTGCCGTTGCCGCTGTCCGTGCCGCCGCCGTCGCCGCCGCTGCCCGTGCTCTCGTCGCTGCGCGGGCTGCCGCCCGTACCGTCGTCGGCCAGGATCTGCGTGCAGTAGCCGTGGATGGCGGACGCGCCGCCCGCCGCCTTCGTCAGCTTCTTCAGCGACTTCTTGTCGAGGTCCGCCCCCACACCCGTCTCCGAGTCCAGATAGCGCGGGCAGACGCGCAGGGCCCACTTCGGCACGCCGGGCTCCCCCTTCGAGGAGCCCTTCGACTTGCCGTTCTTGCCCTTGCCGCCGTCCTCCGGGTCGGCGGGGGCCGTTCCGCCCTGGGCGCCGTTCGAGCCCACATCGCTGGCATCGTTGTCGCCCGAACCACTGGGACCAGGCGTCGTCGTACCGCCGTCCTCGGAGATCTCCGGATGGGCGGAGTCCCCGCCGGGACCGCCGTCCGACATGCTCACCGAGGGGCCCGGAGTGTGGTCGCTCTGCCCGAACGGTGTCGGCAGTACCCCCGCGGCTGCCGCCACCGCGAATCCGCTGAGCGCGCATCCGGCCACGACCGCGACCATGCCCGCGCGCAGCGGGCGCCGCAGCCGCGGCTGTCTCTCTCTGAACCGGCGGATCCGGAGCGGCCGCCGGGCCATGTCCATTTCGGCCACCTCGGCCACGGACCCCGCCCCGGCCACGGACCCCGCCCCGGCCTCGGCGTCCACCTCGACCCGGGCCGCCCGGAAGGCGGCCACGGCCGCCTCCTCACCGGGCAGCGCGGACGCGTCGGAGGGGGCCGCCGTACGGCCCGCGCCGGCGGCGGCGCTGAGCACGGCCGCCAACCGTTCCGCATCGGCATATGACTGGTCGCTCCGGCCGTCAGGAGCTCCGGGCTGCCCCTCGACCGGTTCGCCGCGAAGCAACCGCTCCGCGGCCTTGTCATCCAGCCAGCTGTAGCGGTGGTCTTCGGCCATCACATGTCCTTCTGCGTTGGCGCGCGTGAATCCGTCACACCAGCAGACTTCGCCACACCCGGCTTGGTTGCGCCGCCGCCGTGTGACTCGCGTTGCCCCGGGACCCCGTCGAGCACCGAATCGCCCCCGGTTGCCGGGCCGATCAGATCGGCGAGCCGCCGCAGACCCCGGTGGGCCGCGGTGCGCACCGCCCCGGGCCGCTTGCCCAGCACCGAGGCCGCGCTCTTGGCGTCGAGGCCGAGTACCACCCGGAGCACCACCGCCTCGGCCTGGTCCTGCGGCAGCTGGGAGATCAGCCCGAGCGCCTTGCCGGTGCCGATGGCCTCCATCGCCTCACCGGCCGTGTCCGCGTCGGAGGGGCGGAACTCCAGCTCCGACTCATCGCCGCCGATGGCCGGGCGGCGGCCGCGCATCCGTATGTGGTCCAGCGCGCGATTGCGGGCTATCCGGGCCGCCCAGCCCCGGAAACGGTCCGCGTCTCCGGTGAATCGTTGCAGATCACGGGCTATTTGCAGCCATGCCTCCGAGGTGATGTCCTCCGCGTCGCCATCGCCGACAAGCGTGCGTACGTAGCCGAGGAGGCGAGGGTGCACGGACCGGTAGACGGTCCGGAAGGCGGTCTCGTCCCCTTCCTGCGCCGCGAGCACCGCGGCGGTCAGTTCCGCGTCGTCCCCCTGCACGCTCTCTTCCTGCCCCACTCGGAGAATCCGTGGTCCAGTCGATTCCGGCGTAACCCGCGGGCTAGCCCTGCCCGTAGGGCGGGTACTGCTGACCGGGCTGGCCGGGCGGCGGGGTCGGCGGCATCTGAGGGGCACCATACGGCGCGGAGCCGGGGGCCGGGGAGCCGTACGGGTTCGGCGACGGCATTCCGTACGGGGCCGGACCGGCCATCTGCGGGGGCAGCGAGGCCCGCTGCTCCTGCATCGCGGTGATCTGCCGGACCAGCAGCAGCGCCAGGACCGCCGCGGCCATGAAGATCACGATGGCGAACATGTCGAAGGCCAGGATGGAGTGCAGGCTCTCGATGTCGCTCTTCGCCTCCGAGGGAGAAGGGTTGTAGTCGTCGCCCTCCACCTTGCCCCGCAGCAGGTTGTACCGGATCCCGCCGACGGCGTTGGTCACCAGCGCCACGATCCAGGTGACCCACCAGCCGTTCAGCAGACCGCGGCTGACGGCGTGCGGCCCCTGCGGGGAGCTGGCGCGCCAGATGTCGTTGGCGATCTGCTTGGGGAACCAGAGGTTGACCACCGGGGTGAACCATGAGCCGGCCGCCCAGCCGCTGCTGAAGCGGTGCTGGCCGGGCGCGAAGACCTCGGCGTTCAGCCGCAGCCGCCGGAACCAGATCGCCCAGACCACGGCGATCGCGACGGTGAGCAGCGAGTAGATGACCTGGGCCGTGGTGAACATGTCGTCGGCGTCGTTGAGGTCGTCCTCGGTGATGGAGACCGACTTGCCCTCGACCGCGTCCAGCATGTCCCCGATCACGCTGTACTGGCCGGATCGCGCCACCAGGAGGAAGATGAGCGCGGGCAGCGCCAGCCCGAACAGCGCCACGAGCGTGGTGGAGAGCCCGCGCCGCAGATCGACCCCGCCGGTCGGCATGCCCATCGGCGGAGCGGCGGCCGGGTAGCCGTAGCCACCGGGCATCGGCGGGCCCTGCGGTGGGACGGACGGCTGCTGCGGGGGGCCGGTCGGCTGCTGGAGCTGCTGCTGGTAGGTCCCGCATGCGGCACAGCGCCCGTCGGGGCCGACGGCGACAGCGCGGCAGTTCCCACACGGATACATGGTCTTTTGAGTCCCCCTGGGAACGTGACCGCTCCGGGCCACGCGAGAAAATGAGCCTCTGACCGCGCCCAGAGCGCGGACCTGCACGTTACGGGCATCCGACCGGTCCCGTCCAGAGCGAAACGGGCCCCGGACAGCGGGGTGAACTCCCCGGTTTCGCGCAAGGGGAGGTGTGACGCAATCGAGGCGTGCGACGCTGTAAGGGGTACGAGCCTGATCCAGGCTCTCCTGATCGACGGTCGGGGCCTCTCCTGTGGGGGGTGGCGGCCCCGACCGTCCTTCTTTTCTCCCTCCCGCCTCCCTCCCGTCTCCCTCCCGGAGCGCTCTCCGAGGCCGAGGGATGTCCCTGCTCAGACCCCCAGCCGCGCCGCGAGCCGGGTGAAGTCGGACCAGCTCAGCGGCGGCTTCCCGGGGTCCCACAGCCGCTGCGCCAGCGCCGCGAGCGGCAGCCGGATGCCCTGGGCCACCTGGGCCGGGGTCTGGGCGTCGGGCCGGTCGCCCCAGACCGCGAAGCGGGCGCCGAGGATCCGGTCGGGTCCGGTCAGGTTCTTGTCGGCGATGGGCGTGGAGCCGCGCAGTACCGCCGGGGACCAGTCCTCGTAAATGCGTTCCCCGGTCGGATAGGTGAAGCCGCCGGGCTGGCCGAGCACGTAATAGAGGAAGGAGTCGTTCAGGTTGACCACCTTGCGGCCCTCCTTCAGATACTCCTCCGGCTGCCGTGCCGTCTCCTTCAGCCGTCCCGTCCAGTACTCGACCTCGATGTCCTTGGCGGGCTTGACGACACCGCCCGCGAAGAAGCCGTCGTTCCACGCCTTCGGCTGCTTGCCGAGCTGCCGCGCGAGCCGGGCCCGGTCGTTCAGCCAGCCGGTGACCAGATCCTGCACCCGGGCGCTGGGGCCGTACTTCCGCTTGGCGGCGGCCACCAACTGGGGAAACGACGCCTGGGGGTCCTTGACGGTCAGCGCGAGGTACTCATCGGCGCCCAGGTGCCACCAGCGGCCGGGGAAGAGCGGGGCGTACTCGCGCATCAGGTCGTCGACGATGCGGGCCGCGGCCGGTTTGGAGATGTCCACCGAGCCCTGGAAGGTGGTGCCGCTCGCGTTGCGCAGCTGGAGCTGAGGATGAGCCCGGATGACGGCGCCGAGGTGGCCCGGCGAGTCGATCTCGGGGATGACGGTGATGTGCAGCCGCTGCCCGAGCGCGACGATCTGCCGGACCTGGTCCTTGGTGAGGTGCTGGGACGAGACGATCTCGGGGTGGCTGGTGCTCTGGATGCGGAAGCCCTGATCGTCCGAGAAGTGCAGGGCCAGCTGGTTGAGCTTGAGATCGGCCATCTCGCGCATCCGGGTCTCGATCCACCCGACCGAGTAGAACTTGCGCGCGATGTCCAGGTTGAGGCCGCGCTGGGCGCGGCCGGGCCGGTCGTGGATCACGCCCTCGGGGAGCCGGCCGCCGGAGCGCAGGGCCTGCTTCACGGTGCGGGTGCCGTAGAAGACGCCCGCCTCGGCGGGGCCGGTGATCCGGGCGCGGCCGCCCGTGACCTTCAGGGTGTACGCCTCGCCGCCGCCGCTCTCCTTCGGGGCGAGGGCCAGGGAGAGGTCACCGCGGCGGGCGGGGCCGGAGGTGGTGCGCAGCCCCAGCTCCGCGGCGATGACGCGGGCCTCGTCGGCGAGCGGGCCCTTGAGGTCGGCCACCACCCGGCTGTCGTCGCCGGGCCGCCAGCCGGGGCCGGAGGCCGGGGTGAAGTCGCGGACGGAGGGGATGGTGCGGGGCGGCGCGGCGGCGGCCGTGCGGTGCGGCGGGACGGCCGAGGGGGACCGCGCCGAGGTGGCGGTCGTGGCGTGCGCCGAGGGCCGCGCGGACGAGCGGGTGCCCGGCGGGTGCTGCCCGCCGTCCGTCTGCTGACAGCCGAGGGCGGTCAGGACGAGGGTGCCGACGACCCCCGCGACGAGACCGCGGACGCGGAACGCCCTGGTGGCTCTGAGCGGCAATCCCATGGCGGTGCACCTCCTCCTCGAGCCCCCGCTTCAGGCGTTCGGCCGCGCATGGCCGAAAAACGCCCTGCGCCCCGAATGCCGTCCACCGCATGCAGTAAAACCTCCCCGTTCGGGTGATATCGCGTTCCCTCCGGCACGCCCGCCTCCCCGCGTCGTTAGCGTGTACTGCTCACGCGCCCAGCCCATGTGTCCCACGCCTCCCCCGGGTCCGTCTCTCCCGGGCGTCCGTATCCCATGCGCGCCTCATGCGTGTCCGAGGAGTCCACGCTGTCCAGGTCCAGGTCCCGCGCCGCCGCCTCCCGCCTCGACCGGCTCAACACCGCCCCCGCCGACGCGGCCGAGGCCGCGCTTCTCGCCTGTTGCGGCAGCCGCCGCTGGGCCCGGCTGATCGCGGCCCACCGCCCGTACCCGGATCTGGAGGCGCTGCTGGCCGCCGGGGACGAGGCCAGCTATGACCTCACCCCCGCCGATTTGGACGAGGCGCTCGCGGACGAGTCGGTCGTCGGCCATGAGCTGCCGCCCGCGGACAGCCTGGGGGCGCTGGCCGCGCACACCGCGCTCCAGGCCGCCCACGACGCGTACGAGCGTCGATTCGGTCACGTTTTCGTCATCTGTCTGGATGGTCTGCGGCCCGAGGAGCGGCTGGACCGGCTGCTGACCGGGATCCGGGACCGGCTGGGCAACGAGCGGGAGCGGGAGCGCGACAACACCGCCGAAGAGCTGCGGCGCATCGCCCGCGGCAGACTGGTCCGGCTGACCGGACACCGGTCCCGTTCGCCGGAAGTGCCCGGGTTCCGGATCGCGTGATCGCCCGTCCGTGCTTGATCGATCACACTTGAGCCCCCCGGAGGAACCCTCCGACAACACGTCGGTACGATGGCCAGGGCCGGTGGACCGTACCCGGCCGGGCCCGACCGACCGTGAAGCCGGCAGGCCCCAATCCCGCTTCCGGAGGGTTTTTCCGTGCCGGCTGGAACGCTGTATCGCGGCCGGGAAGGCATGTGGTCCTGGGTGGCTCACCGAGTCACCGGCGTCCTCATCTTCTTCTTCCTGTTCGTACATGTGCTGGACACCTCGCTGGTCCGCGTCTCGCCCGAGGCGTACGACGACGTGGTCGCCACGTACAAGAATCCCGTCGTGAACCTGATGGAGTACGGCCTGGTGGCCGCCATCCTGTTTCACGCCCTCAACGGCCTTCGCGTCATCGCCGTCGACTTCTGGTCCAAGGGCGCGAGGTACCAGCGTCAGATGCTCTGGGGCGTCGTCGGTATCTGGGTCGTGCTGATGGCCGGCGCCTTCTACCCGGTCCTCCAGCACACGCTGCGCGAACTGTTCGGGAGCTGACGCACATGTCCGCCGAGACCACCACCCCCGCGAGCGACGCGGTCAGCGCGTACGACGTGGATCACCCGGCCCCGGTCATCGAGCCGCCGCGGGCCCGTACCCGTAAGACGCCCAGGGCGACCCGGACGAACTTCGAGATGTACGGCTGGCTCTTCATGCGCCTGTCCGGCGTCCTGCTGGTCGTCCTGGTCCTGGGCCATCTGCTGATCCAGCTGGTGCTGGACGGCGGTGTCACCAAGATCGGCTTCGCCTTCGTGGCCGGCCGCTGGGCCTCGCCGTTCTGGCAGGCATGGGATCTGATCATGCTCTGGCTCGCCACGCTGCACGGCGCGAACGGCCTGCGCACGATCATCAACGACTACGCGGAGCGGGACAACACCCGCCTGTGGCTGAAGGCGCTGCTCTACACGGCGGCGGGATTCACCATCGTGCTCGGCACTCTGGTGATCTTCACCTTCGACCCGAACATCCGCTAGGCCCCGGGGCTGAGGTATCCACTCATGAAGATCCACAAGTACGACACCGTCATCGTCGGCGCCGGCGGGGCCGGGATGCGCGCGGCCATCGAGTCGACCAAGCGCAGCCGCACCGCGGTGCTCACCAAGCTCTATCCGACCCGGTCCCACACCGGCGCCGCGCAGGGCGGCATGGCCGCCGCCCTCGCCA
This sequence comes from Streptomyces javensis, assembly GCF_039525925.1. Lineage (NCBI taxonomy): Bacteria > Bacillati > Actinomycetota > Actinomycetes > Kitasatosporales > Streptomycetaceae > Streptomyces > Streptomyces javensis. The sequence continues at coordinate 63,069 of NZ_BAAAIF010000006.1, forward strand.
ACGTCGAGGAGGACAACTGGGAGTGGCACACCTTCGACACGATCAAGGGCGGTGACTACCTGGTCGACCAGGACGCCGCCGAGATCCTGGCGAAGGAGGCCATCGACTCGGTCCTGGACCTCGAGAAGATGGGCCTGCCGTTCAACCGGACCCCGAACGGCACCATCGACCAGCGCCGCTTCGGCGGCCACAGCCGCAACCACGGCGAGGCCCCGGTCCGCCGGTCCTGCTACGCCTCGGACCGCACCGGTCACATGATCCTCCAGACGCTGTACCAGAACTGCGTCAAGGAGGGCGTGGAGTTCTTCAACGAGTTCTACGTCCTGGACCTCCTGATGACCGAGGTCGACGGGGTCAAGCGCACCGCCGGTGTGGTGGCGTACGAGCTGGCCACCGGTGAGCTGCACGTCTTCCAGGCGAAGGCGGTCGTCTTCGCCTCCGGCGGCTGCGGCAAGTTCTTCAAGGTGACCTCCAACGCCCACACCCTCACCGGTGACGGCCAGGCGGTCGCCTACCGGCGCGGGCTGCCGCTGGAGGACATGGAGTTCTTCCAGTTCCACCCGACCGGCATCTGGCGGATGGGCATCCTGCTGACGGAGGGCGCCCGCGGTGAGGGCGGCATCCTCCGCAACAAGGACGGCGAGCGCTTCATGGAGAAGTACGCGCCGGTCATGAAGGACCTCGCCTCGCGCGACGTGGTCTCGCGGTCGATCTACACGGAGATCCGCGAGGGCCGCGGCTGTGGTCCCGAGGGCGACCACGTCTACCTGGACCTCACCCACCTGCCGCCGGAGCAGCTGGACGCCAAGCTGCCCGACATCACCGAGTTCGCGCGGACCTACCTCGGCATCGAGCCGTACACGGACCCGATCCCGATCCAGCCCACCGCGCACTACACGATGGGCGGCATCCCGACCAACGTCGAGGGCGAGGTGCTGGCGGACAACGACACCGTCGTGCCCGGCCTGTACGCGGCCGGCGAGGTCGCCTGCGTCTCGGTGCACGGCGCCAACCGCCTGGGCACCAACTCGCTGCTCGACATCAACGTCTTCGGCCGCCGGGCGGGCATCGCCGCCGCGGAGTACGCCGCCACGGCAGACTTCGTCGAGCTCCCGGAGGACCCGGCCGGATTCGTCCAGGCACAGGTCGAGAACCTGCGCGACGCGACCGGCACCGAGCGGGTCACCGAGGTCCGCAAGGCGCTCCAGGAGACCATGGACAAGAACGTCATGGTCTTCCGCACCGAGCAGACGCTCAAGGAGGCCGTCGAGGAGATCGGCCACCTGCGCGAGCGCTTCAAGAACGTGAGCGTCCAGGACAAGGGCAAGCGGTTCAACACCGATCTGCTGGAGGCCATCGAGCTGGGCAACCTGCTCGACCTCGCCGAGGTCATGGCCATCTCCGCCCTGGCCCGCAAGGAGTCGCGCGGCGGTCACTACCGCGAGGACTACCCGAACCGCGACGACGTCAACTTCATGCGGCACACCATGGCGTACCGAGAGGTGGGCGCGGACGGCTCCGAGTCCATCCGCCTCGACTACAAGCCGGTCGTGCAGACCCGCTACCAGCCGATGGAGCGTAAGTACTGATGAGCACCCCCACGCTTGAGAAGTCCGACCAGGCCCCCGAGGCGGCCGACGCCACCGCCTCGCACCTGATCACCGTCACCTTCCGGATCCGGCGCTTCAACCCGGAGGTCTCGGACCAGGCGGTCTGGGAGGACTTCCAGATCGACATGGATCCGAAGGAGCGCGTCCTCGACGGCCTCCACAAGATCAAGTGGGAGCTGGACGGCACCCTGACCTTCCGCCGCTCCTGCGCCCACGGCATCTGCGGGTCCGACGCGATGCGGATCAACGGCCGCAACCGGCTGGCCTGCAAGACGCTGATCAAGGACATCAGCCCGGAGAAGCCCATCACGGTCGAGCCGATCAAGGGGCTCACGGTCCTCAAGGACCTGATCGTGGACATGGAGCCGTTCTTCCAGGCGTACCGCGATGTGATGCCCTTCCTGATCACGACGGGCAACGAGCCGACGCGTGAGCGGCTCCAGTCCGCCGAGGACCGCGAGCGGTTCGACGACACCACCAAGTGCATCCTGTGCGCCGCGTGCACCTCGTCGTGCCCGGTGTTCTGGAACGACGGCCAGTACTTCGGCCCGGCGGCGATCGTCAACGCGCACCGCTTCATCTTCGACTCGCGTGACGAGGGCGGTGAGCAGCGGCTGGAGATCCTGAACGACAAGGACGGCGTCTGGCGCTGCCGTACGACCTTCAACTGCACGGAGGCGTGCCCGCGAGGGATCGAGGTCACGAAGGCCATCCAGGAGGTGAAGCGCGCGCTGATCACGCGGCGCTTCTAGGAGAGAAGCCACGGGCCAGGGCCCCGCTTCCCGGGTTTCCGGGGGCGGGGCCCTCGTCGTTTCGCCGGGTCCTGGAGGACTATGCACAGCGGGTATACACATCACGTATAGTCGTGCGCATGGCCACCGCCTACCTTCTGCCGATCAAGACGGCCGCCGCCCTCTTCCCGCTGCTGGCACTCGTGTTACTGCTGCCGACGGCCGTCCTCCTCTACCGCCGTCACGGCGTGATGTCCCCGGGGCGGACGCTGTCGCTCTACGGCTTCCTCTACTACCTGCTCACCGCCTACTGCATGACGATCGTGCCGCTGCCGAAGCAGACCGCCGACATGTGCGAGCGGTTCGCCCCCGTGGCCCATCCGCAGTGGATGCCCGGGAACACCTTCAGCGACATCTGGAAGGAGGCGCACCACAAGATCGGGCTCAACCCGCTGGTCCTCCAGAACCCCGCCGTCGCCGGAACCCTCTTCAACCTGCTGCTGCTTCTGCCGCTCGGCGTCTTCCTGCGCTATCACTTCCGGCGCTCGCTGGCCGCCACCGCCGGGATCGGCTTCGCGATCTCGCTGTCCTTCGAGCTGACACAGTGGACCGGGGTGTGGGGCCTCTACAGCTGCCCGTACCGCCTCTTCGACGTGGACGACCTGATCGTCAACACCTCGGGGGCGCTGATCGGCTGGCTGCTGGCCGGGCCGGTCGCGCGGATGCTGCCCACGCTGGAGATGCTGGACGGGCGGGCGCTGGCGGCGCGCCCGGTGCCGTTCGGACGGCGGCTGACGGCGCTCGCGGTCGACCTGGCCGGATGTGTCGTCGCGTCGGTGTTCGCGACCGTCGTGATGACCGAGCAACGCGGAAGGGCCCCGGCATGGCTGCCGGTCGCGATCTTCGTGGTGTGGTTCGTCGTGCTGCCGCTGGCGACCGGTGCGACGCCCGGAAAGCGGCTGTTGCTGCTGCGGCTGGTGGCGGAGGACGGCGGCCCGCTCGTGCCCTGGCGACTGATCCTGCGAGCGCTGCTGCTCGCGGCGTCGGTGGTGCCGTTCCTGTCGGGATTCTTCCTGGCCACGCTGACCCTGCTGAACGAACCGTGGCGCTACGACCAGCTCGCCACCGTCCACGACTCGGGCGCCCAGGGCGCGGAAATGGTCCTCTACGCGCTCAGCAGCGTCGAACTGCTGGCGGTGATGGCCGGGCTCGCGCTGACGGCCACCTGCGCGTGGAAGACCCTGCGACACCCGGACCGGCTGGCTCCGCACGACCGCGTCTCGGGCATCCGCAACGCGACGCTGCCGCACCGGCGGGCAGTGCTGGCGGCGGCGCGGGGTGCGGGACAGGCCGCCGACCGGGCCTCGCTCGCGGTGGCGTGGGCGGACGCCGAGGCACCGGCGGACGCCCAGGTACCGGCGGACGCCCAGGTACCGGCAGACGCCCAGGTACCGGCAGACGCCCAGGCACCGGCGGACGCACCCGGCGGTCCCGTGGCCAGCCTGGTCTCCGCCGGCCCGGGGCCGGCGGAGGCGCGGCCGCCCGCCGCCAACTCCCGCTGACGCGGGGTGGGCTGACGCGGGGTGGGCTGACGCGGGGCCGGGCTGACGTGACGCCGGACCGACGCGGGGCCGGGCTGACGCGGCGCCGGACCGACGCGGGGCCGGGCTGACGCGGCGCCGGACCGACGCGGGGCCGGGCTGACGTGACGGCGGTCGCTCAGGCGCGGGTCGAGGCGAGCTCCACGACGGTGACGTCCGGGGGCACCCCGACCCGCACCGGCGGCCCCCAGGCGCCCGCGCCGCGGGTCACATAGAGCTGGGTGTCGCCGTACCGGTCGAGCCCGGCGGCGGTGGGGTTGGCGAGCTCGGCCACATAGTTGCCGGGCCACAGCTGGCCGCCGTGGGTGTGGCCGGAGAGCTGGAGGTCCACACCCGCCTTCACCGCGTCGTGGATCACCACCGGCTGATGGGCGAGCAGCACGGCGGCGCGTGAGCGATCACGGTCGCCGAGCGCCTTGCCGAAGTCGGGACCGTGGCCCTCGCTCTCGCCCGCGATGTCGTTCACCCCGGCGAGGTCGAAGCCGGGCAGCTCGGCGCGCTCGTTCTCCAGGGGCCGCAGGCCCAGCTCGCGGACGTGGTCCACCCATTCGGCGGCGCCCGAGTAGTACTCGTGGTTGCCGGTGACGAAATAGCTGCCGTGGCGGGCGCGCAGCCCGCGCAGCGGCTCGGCGGCCGGGCCGAGGTCGGCCACGCTGCCGTCCACGAGGTCGCCGACGACGGCGACGAGGTCGGCGTTGGCGCGGTTGACCGCCTCGACCACCCGCCGGGTGTGGTCACGGCCCAGGATCGGCCCGAGGTGGATATCGCTGACGACGGCGATCCGGAAGCCGTGCGCCCGGCGCGGCAACTTGGCGAGCGGCACGGTGATCCGCTTGACCCGCGGCCCGCGCAACACGGTGTACGTCCCGTACCCCACCGTCCCGGCCGCCACGGCGGTGGCTCCGACGGCGACGGCGCGCGCGACGAAGAGACGGCGAGAGGACGCGGGGGCGGCGTCCGCCGCACCGCCCTTGGCGGCCGCCTGAGCGGTGGGCTCGGCGGCCGCCTGAGCGGTGGGCTCGGCAGTCGCCTCTGCGGTGGGCTTCACGGCCGCCTGAGCGGTGGGCTCGGCAGTCGCCTCTGCGGTGGGCTTCACGGCCGCCTCTGCGGTGAGCTCGGCAGTCGCCTCTGCGGTGGGCTTCACGGCCGCCTGAGCGGTGAGCTCGGCAGTCGCCTCTGCGGTGGGCTTCACGGCCGCCTGAGCGGTGAGCTCGGCAGTCGCCTCTGCGGTGGGCTTCACGGCCGCCTCTGCGGTGGGCTCGGCAGTCGCCTCTGCGGTGGGCTTCACGGCCGCCTCTGCGGTGGGCTTCGCGGCGTGGCCCTCGGCGACCTTGACCGCTCCGGCCACGGCCGGCCCCGCCGCCCCAGTCGGGGTCTCGATGGCCCGGTCGGCGATGGACTCGGCTTCACTCACCACGGCCGCGCCCAGGCCGTCCCCGGCCGCTGAGCCCGCGCCGCCTTCGGCCGCCGCGCCCTCGCGGCCGCTCGTACCGACGGCCGCCGGAGCGGAAGCGGCGGCGCCGCTGTCATCGGCGAACGCCGTCGGCAGCCCGCCCGGCGGGCTGCCTGGCGCCTCCGGGCCCTCGGTCGACCGCACACCAGCGGGCTCGTTACGGCTCAGCCAGGCGCGCAACAGGGGGCGTACCGCCTCGCCCGCCAGCAGGGCCAGCGTCAGGTACAGGAGCAGCGCCAGCCAGAGGTAGCCCGGCCAGGCGAGGGCGCGCTGGAGGGGGAAGGGCGCGCCCGCGCGGCCCGCGACCAGCGCGCCGACGCTGATCAGCGGCAGTGCGAAGGCCGCCGTCGTGCCCGTACGGCGCGCCCACCCCCCGCGCGCCGTCGTATCGCGGACGAGCCGCCGCCACACGTACCAGTGGACGCCGGTCAGCAGACCGACGACAACCAGTGCGATCAGGACGTAGAGCACGACCATCCCGGGTCCCCTCCCCTAGCGACTGCGCGACCACCTGCCAACGGCTGCCTGGAACGGCTACTCGGAGGCGTCGTTCCGGCGCAGGGCGCGCACACCACGCAACCCGATCACCCCGATCGCCGTCCCCAAGAGAAACGAGGTGATCGCGAGCAGCAGATGCACCCAAAAGTACGCGGTGGGGTCGCCGGAGTCGTCGAAGGCGAGTCCGCTGGCGTCCTTCCACAAATTTTTGACAAAGGTGAACCAGATGACCCAGCTCCAGACCCCGAAGGCGAGCAGGAACCAGGACACGGGGCGGCTGAGCTTCATGGTCTCCAGTATGGGCACGGCCTCCCATACCTCCACGCGGGGGGCTGCCGTCAATACGTCGGCGCTGCTGTCGCTCTCCCCAGCGACGCCAGGTACGTTCACCTCCGTGCCCACACCTTCCTTCACCAGCACTCACGTCCGACCCAGCACCCGTAAGAGCATGCTGGCCGCCACCGCCGCCGCCCTCCTGCTGTGCGGTCCGCTCGCCGCCGCCCCGGCGCACGCCGCCGACCAGCCGGGCGGCTCCACCGACGCGGTCAAGCCGCCCGCGCACATGTCCACGGTGGGCGGGAAGCGGCTCGGCCGCCCCGACACCCAGGTGGATCCGAAGCCGGGCGCGCCCGCGCTGCCCAAGGGGCTCAGCGGGAAGTCGTGGCTGGTGGCCGACGCCGAGTCGGGCGATGTGCTCGCCTCGCACAACGCCCACTGGCAGCTGCCGCCCGCGTCCACGCTGAAGATGCTGTTCGCGGACACGCTGCTGCCGAAGATGCCGAAGACGAAGACCCACAAGGTGCAGCTGTCCGACCTGGCGGGGATGGGTGAGGGCAGCAGTCTGGTCGGGGTCAAGGAGAACTACACCTACTCGGTCCACGACCTGTGGCTCGGCGTCTTCCTGCGCTCGGGCAACGACGCGGTGCATGTGCTGTCGGCCATGAACGGCGGGGTCCCGGCGACCGTGAAGGAGATGCAGGCGCACGCGAAGCACCTGAACGCCCGGGACACCCATGTGGTCACCCCGGACGGCTACGACGAGAAGGGCCAGGTCAGCAGCGCGTACGACCTGACCCTCTTCGCCCGCTCGGGGCTTCAGAAGGCGGATTTCCGGGAGTACTGCTCGACCGCGACCGCGCAGTTCCCCGGAGTGTTCGAGAAGGACAAGAAGGGCAAGAAGACCCGTTCCAGCTTCGGCATCCAGAACACCAACCGGCTGCTGACCGGCCTCGGCGTCAAGCCCTACAAGGGCATCGCCGGGGTCAAGAACGGCAACACCACGAACGCGGGCGCCACCTTCACCGGGGTCGCCCAGCGCGGCGACCGGGTGCTGCTGGTCACCGTCATGAATCCGCAGGAACAGCAGCCGAACGAGGTCTACAAGGAGACCGCGAAGCTCTTCGACTGGGGGTTCAAGGCGGCGGGCTCGGTGAACCCGGTCGGCACCCTCGTACGGCCGGGCGCGGCGGGCGCGAAGCACCCCTCGGCCGGTGGCGAGGACGGCCATGAGCACGCCCAGGCGTCCGTCTCGACGGACGACGGGGGCTCCGGCGGTATGTGGACCGCGATGGGCATCACGGGCGGCTCCCTGGCGCTGCTGGGCGCGGTGGCCTTCGGGGTGCACCGCCGCTGGCCGCTCCCGGAGCTGGTGCGCCGCCGCTCGCGCGACTGAGCGAAGCCCTTACGGTCGCCGTGGCCGCCTTACGGTCGCCACCGTCCGTTGTCACGCCGCCGCCGGCGGGCCCTCCGGCCCGCCGGCGCGGTGCTTTTCGACCTCCGGCTCGGGCGGCCCGGACGGCTCGGGCGGCCCGGACGGCTCCGACGGCCGGGACAGCTCCGGCGGCCCGGACGGGTCCGACGACCCGGACGGCTCCGGCGGCTCCGCCGGCTCGGACGGCTGCGCCTTGTCCGCCTCGGCCGCCCATTCCTCCTCGTGCTCGGCCTGTGCGGCGGGCGGGGTGGCGGTCCAGGCGGCGCAGTACAGCGTGAGTTTCGCGGTGAAGTTGATCCACAGCAGCAGGGCGATGGGCACCCCGAACGCCCCGTACATGCTCTTGGCGGCGACATCCTTCAGATAGCTGCTGAGCAGCAGCTTGAGCAGTTCGAAGCCGATCGCCCCGATGAGCGCGGCGACCACGACCGTACGGCGGGGCGGCTCCACGCCGGGGAGCCAGGTCAGCACGTAGCACAGCAGCAGGAAGTCGGCGCCGACGGCGATGACGAACGCGGCGACCCGCAGCAGCCAGCCGCCGACCCCGTTCTCGGGGATGCCGATGAGCCGGGCGACCCGGCCCACGGCGGTGGCGGCCAGGGTGGACACGGCGAACGAGACGAGCGCCACCCCGCCCAGCCCGACCAGCACGAACGCGTCCTTGACCTTGCGCACCAGCGGATTGCCGGGGTCCTCCTCCAGCTCCCATACGGCGCGCAGGCACTCGCGCAGCGAGCCCACCCAGCTGATGCCGGTGAACAGCAGCAGGGCACCCGCGACGACCCCGATCGTGCCGGCGTTCTGGACGAGTGCGTTCAGGTCGAGCTGGCCGGAGATACCGGGGATCTGCTGGGCGAGTTTCCTCTGGAGCTCCGCCATCTGCGACTGGCTGAGCGTCGCCGCGCCGATCGCCGCCCCGACCGCGATGAGCGGGAAGAAGGCGATGAAGCTGGTGAACGTGATCGCGGCGGCGAGCCGGGTCCAGTGGACGCGGTCGAGCCGTTCGTACGTGCGCCAGGCGTGGGTGTGCGTCAGCCAGGCCAGGGCGGGGCCGACGACAGGCAGCCGGGTCAACGATTCCATGATCAGCAACTACCCCTCTGCGCGTTGTCACTCCTCGGCGCGCCGGACGCGCGGTACGGATATCCGGGTTCCCCGGACCGGCGCTCCCCTCATCACTCTTTTCGGTGAGGGTGGACATACGGACGCACGATCACTCCATATGCCCCGGATCAGGGGGATAAGTTCCCTCCATGAAGGACGTCGTCGGTTCCCCCCAGTCGCTGCTCGTCCTGGGCGGCACCTCCGAGATCGCCCTGGCGACCGTCCGCCGCCTGATCACCCGGCGCGCCCGTACGGTCTGGCTGGCCGGCCGTCCCTCGCCCGCCCTGGAGTCGGCGGCGCGGCAGCTGCGGGACCTCGGTGCCGACACCCTTACGGTGCCCTTCGACGCACTCGCCCCCGAGGCCCACGAGGTGACCCTGGGCAAGGTCTTCGCCGAGGGCGACATCGACCTGGTGCTGCTGGCCTTCGGCGTCCTGGGCGTCCAGGCACGGGACGAGACCGATCCCCCGGCGGCGGTCCGGATCGCCCGGACCAACTACACCGGCGCCGTCTCCGCGGCCCTGATCTGTGCCAACGCCATGCGCCGCCAGGGCCATGGCTCACTGGTGGTGCTCACCTCGGCCGCCGCCGGACGGGTCCGCCGCAGCGACTTCATCCACGCCTCCGCCAAGGCCGGGCTCGACGCGTTCGCCCGGGGACTGGGGGACGCGCTGCGCGGCACGGGCGTCCATGTGATGGTCGTACGCCCCGGCTTCGTCCGTACGAAGCTCACGGCCGGGCTGCGGCCCGCACCGCTGGCCACCACGCCCCAGGCGGTCGCGAAGGCCATCGAGGAGGGGCTGCGGCGGCGCGCCCCGGTCGTCTGGGCGCCGGGCGCGCTGCGGCTGATGACGGCGGCACACCGCCTGCTGCCCCGATCCGTCTCGCGCCGACTGCCGCAGAGCGGGCCCGCAGGGGCGCGGGGCCGTGTTGATGTGCGGCTTCGCCGCGTGGGCGCGAGCAGCCACGACGGGCCCGCGGATGACTGACGCACCGGAACCCAGGCGGAGCGTTCCGGCCGAGCGCTCAATGGGAGGGGGCCGCGGGGCGCGAGAGATCCACCTGACGGGGCACCACGGGCGGTGCGCCGCCCGGCTGTTCATCCGCCCCGAAGGGATATTCGCGGTCCAGCCGCCAGACCCCGTCCGCCCCCTGCTCGTACAGCGCGAAGCCGGTGATCGTCCAGGCGGCCTCGTACTCCTTGAGCTCCGCGAACGCCCGGTCCATCGCCTCCTCGTCGATGCCGTGCGCGACCGTGACATGCGGGTGGTACGGGAACTGGAGCTCACGAGCGCACGGCCCGGACTCCGCCCGGATGCGCTCCTGGAGCACCGCGCACTCCTCCGCGCCCTCGACGATCTTGACGAAGACCACCGGCGAGAGCGGCCGGAAGGTGCCGGTGCCCTCCAGCCGCATCGGGAACGGCCGCCCCTCGGCCGCGACCCGCGCCAGATGGTCCTCCACGGCGGGCAGCGCCGAGACGTCGACCTCGGTCGGCGGCAGGAGGGTCACATGCGTGGGGATGCCATGGGCGGCCGGGTCCCCGAAGCCCGCGCGCCGCTCCTGGAGGAAGCTGCCGTACGGCTCCGGGACCGCGATCGAAACGCCGAGCGTTACGGTCCCCACTGCGTTCTCCCTCCTGGCCCTCCCGGGCTGCTGGGTTCTGGCCGCTGCACCCGTGTCAGTGTGGCGGCTGCGCCGCCCTCGCGGCTAGATTCCTCGGTCCTTTGGCACACCCGTCCAAAGGCCCCCTGGTCAGGGGGCCGGACCGGTGTGTTCCGCTGTCCGCGCGGGTCCGTATGAATACGTGCGCGGGGCGCGCCGTGCTCACCGGGTGGTGCGCACGGCGCTCGGCGTGCCGCTCAGCGCGCCGCGGGCAGGAAGCCCACCTTGTCGTAGGTGGCGGCCAGGGTTTCGGCGGCGACGGCTCGGGCCTTGTCCGCGCCCTTGGCCAGGATTCCGTCCAACGTCGCGGGGTCGCCCAGGTATTCCTGGGTCCGCTCGCGGAACGGGGTGACCCACTCGACCAGTACCTCGGAGAGGTCGGTCTTGAGCGCGCCGTAGCCCTTGCCCTCGTAACGGCGCTCCAACTCCGCGATGGCGGTGCCGGTCAGGGTCGAGTAGATGGTCAGCAGATTGCTGACGCCCGGCTTCTTCTCCTCGTCGAAGCGGATCTCCGTCTCGAGGTCGGTCACCGCGCTCTTGATCTTCTTCGCCGAGACCTTGGGCTCGTCGAGGAGGCTGACGATGCCCTTCGGCGTGGACGCCGACTTGCTCATCTTGATCGTCGGGTCCTGGAGGTCGTAGATCTTCCCGGTCTCCTTGACGATGTACGGCTCGGGGACGGTGAAGATCTCGCCGAAGCGGCCGTTGAAGCGGTCGGCCAGATCGCGGGTGAGCTCGATGTGCTGGCGCTGGTCCTCGCCGACGGGGACGTGGTTGGCCTGGTAGAGCAGGATGTCCGCGACCTGGAGGATCGGGTAGGTGAAGAGGCCGACGGTCGCCCGGTCGGCGCCGTGCTTGGCCGACTTGTCCTTGAACTGCGTCATCCGGGACGCCTCGCCGAAGCCGGTGAGACAGTTCATCACCCAGCCGAGCTGGGCGTGCTCGGGCACATGGCTCTGGATGAAGAGCGTGCAGCGGTCCGGGTCCAGACCGGAGGCGAGCAGCTGGGCTGCGGCGAGCCGGCTGTTGGCGCGCAGCTCCGCCGGATCCTGCGGCACGGTGATCGCGTGCAGGTCGACCACGGTGTAGAACGCGTCGTGGGTCTCCTGCAACGCGACGTACTGCCGGATCGCGCCGAGGTAGTTGCCGAGGTGGAAGGAACCTGCGGTGGGCTGGATACCGGAGAGCGCACGGGGACGATCGAGGGCCATGGCACCCATTCTCTCAGGTGTGGAACCAGACTCCGTCCGCCGGTGTATGAGATGTGTGAGGACTGGTGAAGCACAGATCATCGCGCGGGTCCGGGCCGGCGACGCCGAGGCGTATGCCGAGCTGGTGCGGGCCCATGCGCCGATCGCGCACCGCACCGCCCGGCTGCTCGGGGCGGGCGCGGATGCCGAGGATGTGGTGCAGGACGCCTTTGTGAAGGCGTATCTCGCGCTCGGGCGGTTCCAGAGCGAGGCGGCGTTCCGCCCCTGGCTGCTGCGGATCGTCGCCCATGAGACGAGTAACGCGGTGCGCTCGGCTCGTCGGAGACGGACGGCGGCGGACCTTGCGGGGGCGCTGCTGGCCGGAGCCGAGCCGGTGATACCGGAGTCGGCCGATCCGGCGGCCGTGGCGCTGGCGGGCGAGCGGCGGGAGCGGCTGCTGGCCGCGCTGGATGAGCTGAGCGAGCCACAGCGGCGGGTGGTGGTCCACCGCTATCTGCTGGATCTGGACGAGGGGGAGACCGCGGAGGCGCTGGGCTGGCCGCGCGGCACGGTGAAATCGCGGCTGAGCCGCGCCCTGAGACGGCTGGAGCGGCTGCTGGGGCCGTCGGAGTCGTCGGAGAGCGAGACGTGGGAGAGCGAGACGTGGGAGAGCGAGACGTCGGAGAGCGAGAGGGAGACGGCCGATGAGATGGAGCGGGGAGGCCAAGGAGATGACCGAGGAAGGGCTGCCCGGAGAGTTGCGGGCGCTCGGCCGGGGGGCGGGGATACCGCCGTCCGGCGGACCGTCGCGGCGCGGCGTGTCGCGGGCGGGCGGCGTGGGGCCGGCGGACGGCGCGCCCCCGGGGGCATTGGAGGGCGGCGTCCCGCCGGGGGGCGGGGAGACGCTGGTCGAGCGGGTGCTCGCCCGGATCGTGGGCCTGCCGGTGCCGGTGGCCGACGACGACCGGATCCGGGAGGAGCAGTGGTGGCGGCCGCTGCCCGGCCTGGAGGCCGGGCAGGGCCCCGCACCGGGGGTCAGCCGGTCGGCAGACCGGGCGCCGGGTAGGCCGCCATCAGCTCGGACACCTCGGCCCTGATCTTGGTGAGGGCGCCCTCGTCACCGCTCCCCGCGGCGGTCACCCCGCGGTCGATCCAGTCGGCCACGGCGGGCATGTGCTCGGTGGACAGACCGCGCGAGGTGAGGGAGGGGGTGCCGATCCGGATGCCGGAGGGGTCGAAGGGCTTGCGCGGGTCGTACGGCACGGTGTTGTAGTTCACCACGATCCCGGCCTGGTCCAGGGCCTTGGCCGCGACCTTGCCCGGCACCTCCTTGGGCGTCAGGTCCATCAGGATCAGATGATTGTCGGTGCCGCCGGAGACCAGATCGAAGCCGCGGGCGAGCAGTTCCTCGGCGAGCGCCTTGGCGTTGGCGACCACGGCCCGGGCGTAGTCACGGAAGGCGGGCTGGGCGGCCTCGTGCAGGGCCACCGCGATGGCGGCGGTGGTCTGGTTGTGCGGACCGCCCTGGAGCCCGGGGAAGACGGCCTTGTCGATGGCCTTGGCATGGGTCTCGCGCGACATCAGCATCGCGCCGCGCGGACCCCGGAGCGTCTTATGGGTGGTGGTGGAGATGACATCGGCGTACGGGACGGGCGAGGGATGGGCGCCGCCCGCGATCAGACCGGCGATATGCGCGATATCGGCCACGAGCACCGCGTCCACCTCGCGGGCGATCTCCGCGAAGGCGGCGAAGTCGATCGTGCGGGGCACCGCCGTGCCACCGCAGAAGATCATCTTGGGCCGCTCCTTGCGGGCCAGCTCGCGCACCTGGTCGAAGTCGATCGCACCGGTGTCCTGCCGCACCCCGTACTGGACGCCGCGGAACCAGGCGCCGGTGGCGGAGACGCCCCAGCCATGGGTGAGATGACCGCCCATGGGCAGTGACATGCCCATCACGGTGTCACCGGGCTGGGCGAAGGCCAGATAGACCGCGAGGTTGGCGGGCGAGCCGGAGTAGGGCTGGACATTGGCGTGCTCGGCGCCGAAGACGGCCTTGGCCCGGTTGATCGCCAGGGTCTCCACCTGGTCGATGACCTGCTGGCCCTCGTAGTAGCGGCGGCCCGCGTAGCCCTCGCTGTACTTGTTCTGTAGCACCGTCCCGGAGGCTTCCAGGACGGCGGCGGAGACATAGTTCTCGCTCGGGATCAGGCGCAGGGTCTCGGACTGCAACAGCTCCTCGGAGCCGACGAGGGAGGCGAGTTCGGGGTCGGCGGCGAGAAGGGCGGGATGGGACAAGGGCAGGCTCATCGAGTCCTCCGGGGCGATCGGTGACGGTCCGGTCGTGTCCCGGGGTGCCCAGGCGGGCGGCACCTCGTGGCGCTGTGGCCGCGCATCGCTTCCTCGTGGTCGGTTCCACGCTCGGCTCGCCAGTCACGATGCGCACCCCCACTCTAGCTAGAGAGACAAGGAGGACAAGATGGGACCGGGACGCTCCGCGGAGCGGGCCATCGCCGCCGCCGAGGCCCATGGCGCGCACAACTACCATCCGCTGCCGGTCGTCGTCGCGTCCGCCGAAGGCGCCTGGATGACCGATGTCGAGGGCCGCCGCTATCTCGATCTCCTCGCCGGATACTCGGCGCTCAACTTCGGGCATCGCAACCGCCGGCTGATCGGGGCCGCCAAGGCCCAGCTGGACCGGGTCACCCTCACCTCGCGCGCCTTCCACCACGACCGCTTCGGCGCCTTCTGCTCCGAGCTGGCCGAGCTGTGCGGCATGGAGATGGTGCTGCCCATGAACACGGGCGCGGAGGCGGTGGAGACGGCCGTCAAGACCGCCCGCAAATGGGGCTATCGGATCAAGGGCGTCCCGTACGGCCGGGCCAGGATCATCGCGGCCGGGAACAACTTCCACGGGCGGACGACCACCCTCATCAGCTTCTCCACCGATCCCGAGGCCCGTGCCGACCACGGCCCCTTCACCCCCGGGTTCCCGATCGTGCCGTACGGGGATCTGGCGGCGATGGAGGCGACGCTCGACGCCGCCCCCGAGGAGACGGTCGCCGTGCTGCTGGAGCCGATCCAGGGCGAGGCGGGGGTGGTGGTACCGCCGCCCGGCTATCTGGCCGGGGTCCGGGAGCTGACCCGGGAGCGGAATGTCCTCTTCATCGCCGATGAGATCCAGTCGGGCCTCGGCCGGACCGGCACCACTTTCGCCTGCGAGCACGAGGGCGTGGTCCCCGATGTCTATGTGCTGGGCAAGGCGCTGGGCGGCGGGGTGGTGCCGGTGTCGGCGGTGGTGTCCTCCCGCGAGGTCCTCGGGGTGCACCGCCCCGGGGAGCACGGCTCGACGTTCGGCGGCTCCCCGCTCGCCTGCGCGGTCGCCCTGGAGGTCATCGCCATGGTGCGGACCGGAGAGTTCCAGCGGCACTCGGCCACGCTGGGCGAGCTGCTCCACCGGGAGCTGGGGCTGCTGCGGGGAAGGGGGGTCCAGGAGGTGCGCGGCCGGGGGCTGTGGGCGGGGGTGGACCTCGATCCGTCGCGGGGCACCGGGCGGCAGATCTCCGAGCGGCTGATGGACCGCGGAGTGCTGGTGAAGGACACCCATGGCGCCACGATCCGGATCGCCCCGCCCCTGGTGATCAGCGAGGAGGATCTGGAGTGGGGGCTGGATCAGCTGAGGGCGGTGCTGGCCGAGTGAGCGCGCACGGCTCGGTGGCCCCGTACGGCTCGGCGGCCCCGTACCGCTCGGGAGCCCCGTACCGCTCGGGAGCCCCATACGGCTCGGGAGCCCCGTACAGCTCCGTGATCCCGCGCGGCTCAGAGGATCACATGGGGAATGAAGCGCGCGTACTCATCCGTCACCAGCCCCGCCGACTCGCGGATGCCGAGCCCCGCCGACTCGCCCTCGACCACCCAGGCGCCGAGCACCACGCGGTTGCCGTCGAAGTCGGGCAGCGGCGCCAGTTCCTGGTAGCAGCACGGCTCGTCGCGCACGACGGGCTCCTCGCCCGGCGGATGCACGGTGACTCCCGCGCCCTCGCGGCCCAGCAGCGGTTTGGCCACATAGCCGGTGGTGCGGGCCAGTTCCCGGGGGCCGTCGAGGTAGGCGGGCAGCAGATGGGGGTGGTCCGGGAAGAGCTCCCACAACACGGCCAGCAGCGCCTTGTTGGACAGCAGCATCTTCCAGGCCGGTTCGATCCACAGGGTGGATCCGGTGCCGCCCCCGTTGTCCAGCGTGTCCAGCACATGCGGGCCGAACCGGTCGGTGGCCAGCCACTCCCAGGGGTAGAGCTTGAAGCAGCTCCGGATGAAGCGGAACCGCTTGTCCACGAAGCGGCCGGACAGCCGTTCCCAGCCGATGTCCTCCATGGAGATCGCCTCGGTGCTCAGCCCGGCCTGCTCGGCCGTCTCCCTGAGGTAGGCCACCGTCATCAGGTCCTCGCCCAGCTCGTCCCCGGCCGAATGGGCGAAGTACAGGGGCGTCCCCGGCGGCAGCAGCGCCGCCTGGGTGCGCCAGGCGTCCACCAGCCGTTCATGGAGGGAGTTCCACTGGTCGGCGTCCGGGAAGCGGTCCTCCATCCAGAACCACTGGGCGCTGGCCGCCTCCACCAGCGAGGTGGGTGTGTCGGCGTTGTACTCCAGCAGCTTCGCCGGGCCCGACTCACCGTCGTGGCGCAGATCGAACCGGCCGTAGACGCTGGGCTGTTCGGCCCTGCGGTGCCAGGACTCGGCGATCAGCCCGGCCAGCCGTGGATCGTCGATGCCGAGGTCGGCGAAGCGGCCGGTCTCGACGATATGGGCGGCCGCCGCCAGCGACATCCGGTGCAGCTCCTCGACGACCTCCTCCAGCGCCTCGACCTCGGGCAGCGAGAAGGCGTAGTAGGCGCTCTCGTCCCAGTAGGGGCGCAGCGAGCCGTCCGGGTAGCGGGTCAGGGGATAGATGACCCCCTGTTCCTCCACCGTGGACTGCCAGTCGGGGCGGGGGTCGATGGTGTGGCGCTTCATCGTGGGCCGCCCCGCTCAGCCGCCGCTGGAGCCCGAGCAGCCGAAGCCGCCCCGGTCGGCCGCCTTGCTCTTGTCGAAGGTGCCGTGGTCCGCCCAGCGGCCGCTGGTGTCGGAGTCGTAGTACCACTCGCCGTCGACGCCCGATGTGCCCCGGCTCTTCTTGCCCTTGCCGCCCGTGGTGGCCGAAGAGCCCTTGCAGGCGCTGGAGTCGACGACCCGATAGCCGTTCACCGCGTCATAGCTGTTCCGGTCCACACAGCGCTTGTCCGGTTCCGAACCACAGGAGGTGAGCGCCGCCGCCAGCGCGCCCATACCGCCCAGTATCACCGTGCTCGACCGCAGCCGCCGCGTCGTCTTCCGTTCCATCCCCGTCTCCCCGTTGCTCTCCCCCGAGGCCGTCATCTCCCCCGAGGCCGTCGTCCCGCCCGGGGCCGTCCTCTCCCCGGCCCCGGGACCGCGACCGCCCACCTTAGGACAACGGCGGCGTGGCCTTCATGGCAGCACCCGGCACAACGCGTCCAGAGCGCCCGTGAAGGCGTGGTCGGGCGGGGCGCCATAGGCGAAGACCAGCGCGTCCGGCTGCCCGGCCGCACCGGGTCCTGGCTCGTCCGGCTGTCGCTGCTCGCGGTAGCGGTAGCGGGACAGCCCCTCCAGGGCGAGGCTCTGCCAGGCCGCGCCCTGCACCACGGACCGCTCGGTACCGGGCGGCAGTTGGAGCACCGCGTGCAGCCCCGCCGCGATGCCCGTGACCCGCACCCGCGGGGCGCGTTCGGCGAGCGCCGCCACCAACTGGTCGCGGCGGCGGCGATAGCGCATCCGCATACCGCGCACATGGCGGTCGTACGCCCCGGAGTCGATGAACTCCGCGAGCGTCAGCTGATCCAGCGCGCCCGACTGCCACTCCCCGGTTCCCTTGACCGCCAGGACGTCGTCCAGCAGATGGTCCGGCACCACCATCCACGCGAGCCGCAGCGCGGGGGCCAGGCTCTTGCTTGCGGTGCCCAGATAGACCACATGCTCGGGGTCGAGCCCCTGGAGCGCCCCGACCGGGTGACGGTCATAGCGGAACTCCCCGTCGTAGTCGTCCTCCAGGATCAGCCCGCCCACCCGCGACGCCCAGTCGACCACGGCGGCGCGCCGGTCGGGGTGCAGCGAAACCCCGGTGGGGAACTGATGCGCCGGGGTGAGCAGAACCGTCCGCAGCCCGGCCGACCGGTCCAGCTCCGCCGTCCGCGCGCCCTGCTGATCGACCGGCAGCGGCACGGTGCGCAGCCCGGCCCCGCGCATCACGTTCCAGTGGACGTCGAGCCCGTAGGACTCCACGCCCACCGCACGGTGTCCGGCCTTCGCCCGCACCCTGCTGAGCAGGGCCAGCCCCTGGACGAACCCGGCGCAGATCACGATCCGTTCGGGCGCGGCCCGCACCCCGCGGGCGCGCGCCAGATAGTCGGCCAGGACCCGCCGCAGCTCGGGCCGTCCGGCGGGGTCGCCGTAGCCGAACGCGTCGTTCGGCGCGGCGGTCAGGGCGCGCCGGGCCGCGGAAAGCCAGGCGGACCGGGGAAAGGCCGAGACATCGGGCTGGCCGGCCCGCAGATCGTAGGTGGGACGGGTGGCGGCCACGGCGGCGGGCGGCGGGGTGCGCGGCGGGGCGGGCTCCGGCGGCACGACGCGCCGGGCGACCCGGGTGCCCGAGCCCTGCCGGGCCGTCAGCCAGCCCTCGGCCACCAGCTCCCCATAGGCGTCGGCCACGGTGTTCCGGGCGATGCCGAGGTCGGCGGCGAGGGAACGGGAGGAGGGCAGCCGGGTGCCCGGGGCGAGCCGTCCGCCGCGTACGGCGTCGCGCAGGGCCCGGATGAGCGCGTCCCGCACCCCGGTCCCGCCGCCCCGCGGCAGATCCAGGTGGAGATCCGTCCCCAGCCCGGCCGGACCACCCGCCCGCGGCACGGGGCCGTCCGTCCGCTGTCCAAGGCCGTCTGTCCGCTGTCCGGGTTCGCCCCTCGGAGTGGCCCATGAATCCGCCATGGAAATGGACCATACTCCTGGGCCGCCCGGCCTCTAGCGTGGAGCCATGACGACCGGTACTTCTCATGCACACGGCCCCCGGATGCAGTTCGCCAAGGCCGCCCCCGAGGTCTACAAGGCCATGGTCACCCTGGACGCGGCCGCCAGAAAGGGTGTCGACCCGACGCTGGCCGAGCTGGTCAAGGTCCGTGCCTCACAGCTCAACCACTGCGCCTTCTGCCTCGACATGCACACCAAGGACGCCCGCGCGGCGGGCGAGTCCGAGGACCGCCTGTACCTCCTCAACGCCTGGGAGGAGGCCGGCGACCTCTACACCGAGAAGGAGCAGGCCGCCCTCGCCCTGACCGAGGCCGTCACCGTGCTGACCGACGGCTTCGTCCCGGACGAGGTCTATGAGCGGGCCGCCAAGCACTTCGAGGAGCGCGAGCTGGCCCAGGTCATCGCCCTGATCTTCACCATCAACGCCTGGAACCGCATCGGTGTGACCACCCGCATGGCCCCCGGCGCCTACAAGCCGAACGTGTGACCATCTGCCCCCGTCGTCGTTATTGACGGCGGGGGCCATTGTCCGACGTCGGAGCCATCACGTAACGCATGATGGTGGCAGGCCCCCGCATGGCAGTACGGCACGAAGGCAACACAGCCAGAAGGGGGACCCACCAATGGGAGGTCTCGTGATGACGGCGCCACTGCCCGACCAAGAGTTCGTAAATCTGCTCGACATCCATGCCCAGCTGGAGCTGCCGGATGGAATGCGGGCAGAACTCATCGGGGGGGAGATCGTCATCTCACCGACGCCTGCGAATTTCCACAACTGGATCTATGGGCGACTCCAGCGTCGTCTCAACCGTGAGGTACCGGAAGACTGGATCATCACCAACACCGCTACGGTCTTCCTCCCCGCGACGGAGGAGAGGTTCATCCCGGACCTGCTCATCTGCGAGTCGGAAGCGCTGAAGAGCATGGAGGAGTGGCAGGTCCAAGCGGATGACGTCCTGCTCGTCGCCGAGATCACATCGCCCTCAACCCGAGCGCGCGATCTCCAGGCCAAGGTCAAGGGCTACGCGCACTCCAACGTGCCGATCTATCTGCTGATCGACCCACACGACGACGAGGGCTCCACGACCGTGTACTCCGTACCGGACGGGAAGGGCCGCTACCGGGATAAGCACCGAGCGACGTTCGGGGAGCCGGTGACGCTCCCCGAACCGCTCGGCCTCACCCTCGACACCGCGGGCTTCCTCAAGTAATCCGATCGCCCAGGCTGTCCTGAGCCCGGATCGCGCTCAGGGCAGCCACTTCTTCCAGACGTCCGGATGCTCCTCGACCCACTGCTTCGCGGCTTCCTGGGCCGACATCCCCTTCGAGGCAATCAACTCGGACACCTCGTTCTGGTCCTTCTTGCTCCAGTGGAACTTCTTCAGGAACGCCGCCGCCTTGCCGCCCCCCTTCGCGAAGTCCGCGTTCAGGTACTTCTGAAGCGGTGTGGTCGGGTAGGCGCAGTCGACGGATTCCGGGTCCTTGGTGCCCTCCTCAGCACACTTGTCCGTGTACTTGGGCAGCTTGACCTCCTCCATCGGTACCTGGTTGAACAGCCACTGGGGCTCGTACCAGTACGACAGGAACGGCTTCTTGGCCTTGGCGAACTGCTTGATCTGGGTGATCTGCGCCGCCTCCGAACCCGAGAAGACGATCTGGTAGTTAAGCTTCAGGTTCTTCACCAGCGCCTTGTCATTGGTGACATAGGACGGTGAGCCGTCCAGCAGCTGGCCCTTGCCGCCGCTCTCCGCGGTCTTGAAGGTCTTGGCGTACTTGTTGAGGTTCTTCCAGTTCAGGACGTCCGGGTGTTTCTCGGCGAAGTACTTCGGCACCCACCAGCCGATATGGCCGGTGACGCCGAGGCCGCCGCCCGACACGATCAGCTTCTTGTCCTTGACGTAGCGCTGTTCCTGCTCCGGGTGGCCCCAGTCCTCCAGGATCGCGTCCACCCGGCCCTGGCTGAGCGCGTCCCAGGCCGGAATCTCGTCCACCTGGACGGTGTCGACGCGGTAGCCCAGCTCATGCTCCAGCAGATACTGGGCGACCGCGACATTGGACTGGGCGCCGACCCAGGACTGGACCGAGAGCGTGACGCTCTTCGCCCCGCCCACATTGGCGTACGGCGAGGACTGCTTGGTCATGTCCGCCGCGCCGCAGCCGGTCGCGGTGAACACGGCCGCGACCCCGACGGCGGCCATCAGCAGCTGAGTGCGGGTGCGAGCCATCTCAAGCCCCCTTCCTGTCGCGGCGCGAGGTCGGCTGGGTCACCCGGTCGAGCATCAGCCCCAGGCAGACGATCGCCGTGCCCGCCACCAGACCGGTCGCCAGATCGCCCTGCGCCAGGCCGAACAGCACGTCGTAGCCGAGCGCGCCCGAGCCGACCAGACCGCCGATGACGACCACGGCCAGCACCAGCACCACACCTTGGTTGACGGCGAGCAGCAGCGCCGGGCGGGCCAGCGGAAGCTGGACCTGGCGCAGCTGCTGCCCCTGGGTGGCGCCGAGCGAACGCGCCGACTCCAGCGCCGCCGGATCGACGTTCCGCAGTCCCTGGGTGGTGATGCGGATGACGGCGGGCAGCGCGTAGACGATGGCCGCGGCCGCCGCCGGGGCACGGCCGACGCCGAACAGCGCGACCACCGGGATCAGATACACGAACTGCGGCATGGTCTGGAACATGTCCAGCACCGGTCGCATCATCCGCTCCAGCCGGGTGCTGCGCGCGGCCCAGATGCCGATCGCGAAGCCGAGCACCAGCGTGACGAAGACGGCCGCCAGCACCTGGGAGAGGGTGTCCATGGACGGCTCCCACACTCCGAGCACACCGATCACGGCCATGGCGGCGGTGGCGGTCAGCGCGGTGCCCCAGGTGCCGATCAGCCAGGCCAGCGCCGCGACGATCAGCAGGATTCCGTACCACGGGATGCCCTGGAGCCCCTCGCGCAGCGGGTCGAGGATCCACTTGACGTAGTCCGCGGCCCATTCGGCGGTGCCGCCGACAACCGGTACTCCGGTGTAGAGGTGGTCGACCATCCACTCCTTGAACTGGTTGACGGGCTCCTCGATGGCGACGGTCCAGCCGGTCGGCCAGGTCTGGGACCCGGTCAGCCGTCCGACGAGGGTCACCACCGCGGTGATCACCGCGGCGCCCGCCCAGGCGCGCCAGCCGCGCAGCAGCCGGGGCCCGCCCTCGGCGGGGGGCTCACCGAGCCGCTCGCCCGCCGCCCCGATGGTGCGGTCCATCACCACGGCGAGGAGCACGATCGGGAGTCCCGCGGCGAGCGCCTTACCGACGTCGACACTGGACAGCGCCTGGTAGACGCGGTCACCGAGACCACCGCCGCCGATCACGGACGCGATCACGGCCATGGACAGCGCCATCATGATTGTCTGATTGACGCCCAGCAGCAGTTCCTTGCGGGCCAGCGGCAGCCGGGCGGACAGCAGCCGCTGCCGCCAGGTCGCGCCGAGCGAGGTCACGGCCTCCAGCACCCCGGCGTCCGCACCGCGCAGGCCGAGGGCGGTGAGCCGGGCCATGGGCGGAGCCGCGTAGATCACGGTGGCCAGCACCGCGCCGGGCACACCGTTGCCGAAGATCATCACGACGGGCAGCAGATACGCGAACGCGGGCAGCACCTGCATGGTGTCGAGCACCGGCCGCAGCACCCGGAACGCCCATTCCGAGAGGCCGCCGGCCAGGCCCAGCAGTCCGCCGATGACGACGGAAGCGGTGACGGCGATGACCATCAGCGCGAGCGTCTGCATCGTCGGCACCCACATGCCCAGCAGTCCGCAGACGGCGAAGGACACCAGGGTCGTCACCGCGATCCGCACCCCGGCGACCCGCCAGGCGAGCAGGGTCAGCCCGGCGGTGACCCCGGCCCAGCCGAGGGCGAGCAGCGCGACATAGACGGCGCGGACGCCGATGATGATGACGTTGCTGATGTGGCCGAAGAAGTAGAGGAAGATCCAGTGGCTGTCGCGGTTGTCGATGATCCAGTCGCTGGCCTTGCCGAGCGGTCCTGAGACATCGACGGTCAACGCGTCCGGCCAGCTGCCGCTCGCCCACTTGGCGTGCGCGAGCGGTATGAGCACGGCGGCGATCACGACGAGCACCGCCAGCTTGCGCGCGGCGTGGCTGCGCACGACGGCGCTCAGCAGGGACGGGCGCGTCTCGTCCGCCGCCGTCCCGGTGGCCGCCGGTTCGGTGGCGGGGTCGGTGGAGGGGCGGGTGGCGGTGGCGCTCACGGGCGCCCCCCGGTGCGGCCTGGCGGAGAGAGGGTCGAGGTGGGGCTCATGCCGCGGCCACCTCCTTGCCGTCCAGGCCCGCGACGACGCTCAGCAGACAGGCGTGGTCGACGACGCCCAGGCAGCGGCCGCCGTCCACGACGCGCGCGGGGCCGCCGGTGCGGGCCACGGCCTCGATCGCGTCGGCGACCGTGGTGCCCGGGGCCAGCGCGGGCCCGCCGTCCTGCTCGTCGGAGGTCGCGGGGCGCATGGCGCGGCGCACGGTCAGCACCTGCTCGCGCGGCACATCGCGGACGAAGTCCCGTACGTAGTCGTCCGCCGGGGAGCCGACGATCTCCTCCGGGGTGCCCAGCTGCACGATCCCGCCGTCGCGCATCAGCATGATGCGGTCACCGAGGCGCAGCGCCTCGCTCAGGTCATGGGTGATGAAGACCATCGTCCGGCCCTCCTCGTGGTGCAGCCGGATGACCTCCTCCTGCATATCGCGGCGGATCAGCGGGTCGAGCGCGCTGAACGGCTCGTCGAAGAGCAGCACCTCGGGGTCGACGGCGAGCGCCCTGGCCAGGCCCACCCGCTGCTGCTGGCCGCCGGAGAGCTGACCGGGGCGGCGGCGCTCCAAGCCGGTGAGACCGACCTTCTCCACCACCTCGGCGGCCTTGGCCCGGCGCTCGGTCTTGCCCACGCCCTGGATCTCCAGGCCGTAGGCGACGTTGTCCAGGACGGAGCGGTGCGGCAGCAGCCCGAAGTGCTGGAAGACCATGGCGGCGCGATGCCGGCGCAGATCGCGCAGCCGGGCCTTGTCCATGGCCAGGATGTCCTCGCCGTCGATCTTCAGGGTCCCGGAGGTGGGCTCTATCAGCCGGGTGAGACAGCGGACGAGGGTGGACTTGCCGGAGCCGGACAGCCCCATCACCACGAACACCTCGCCCGGCTGGACGTCGAACGAGACCTCGCGGACGGCGGCGGTGCAGCCGGTGCGGGCGCGCAGCTCACCGGCGGACAGCTTCGCCTCGGCGGAGCCGGGGATCCGGTCGGCCTTGGGGCCGAAGACCTTCCACAGGTCGCGGACCGAGAACACCGGGGTGCGCTCGCCGCTCTCGGGGTTCTTGGGGGTGTCGGGCGTCTCGGGGACCACGGTCGTAGCCATCACGCCTCACCTCCCGGCGCCAGCGTCGCGGCTCGGTCATCGGGCCGGTGCCGTTCCCGATCGCGCTCCTCGAACAGCAGCTCAGCGCACTTCTCGCCCACCATCAGGACTCCGATCATCGGGTTCACGGCCGGCATCGTCGGGAAGACGGACGCGTCGGCGATACGGACGCCGCTCAGGCCCCGGATCCGCAGATCGGGGCCGACCACGGCGAGTTCGTCCGACGTGGCACCCATACGACAGGTGCCCGCCGGGTGGTACACGGTGTGCGCGACCTTGCGGGCGTACTCGCTGATCTCCTCGTCCGAGGTGATCTCCGGGCCCGGGCACACCTCGCGCTTGAGCCAGCTCGCCAGCGGTTCGGTCTTGGCGATCTCACGCGCGACACGGATGCCGTCGACCAGCGTGCGGCCGTCGTAGTCCTCCTCGTCCGTGAAGTACCGGAAGTCGAGGGCGGGCTTGACGGACGGATCGGCGCTGGTGAGGTAGAGCCGGCCGCGGCTGCGCGGCTTGGGGATGTTGGGGGTCATCGACACCCCGTGCTCGGGCTTCTCATAGCCCAGCCGCTCCGGATTGTCGGTGAACGGAATTTGGTAGAAGTGGAACATCAGGTCCGGGCCCCGGGATTCGGGGTCGCGCCGGATGAACAGCCCCGCGTCGGAGTCCATCGCGGAGTTGTCCGGAATCGGGCCGTCCGTCTCCCATACGATGACCGACTCGGGGTGGTCGAGCAGGTTCTCGCCGACGCCCGGCAGATCGTGGACGGCGGGAATGCCCAGCGCCTCCAGATCGGCCTTGGGCCCGATACCGGAGTGCATCAGCAGCCGCGGGGTGTCCACGGCGCCCGCGCAGACCAGGACCTCGGTCTCGGCCCGGACCAGGATCTCCTCGCCGTCCTTGGTGCGGACGTGCACGCCGGTGACCCGGCCGGTGTCGTCCAGCTCCAGCTTGTACGCCCAGGTCTCCAGCATCAGATGGAGGTTGGGCCGGTCCAGGAACGGGTGCAGATAGGCGACCGACGCCGAGGAGCGCTTGTTGTTCTCCGGGTGGTACGCGAGGTCGAAGAAGCCGACTCCCTCGTGGAACGGCTTCTTGTTGAACCCCTCCACCCGCGGCACATCGGCGGCGGCCTGGGCGGCGTCGACGAAGTCCCGCGCGATCGCGTTCCGGTCCTTCTCGTCCACCGGGACGATGTTGTTGCGCAGCCGCTGGAAGTACGGGTCCATGGACTCCGCGTCCCAGCCCTCGGCGCCGGCCTCGGCCCACTCGTCCCAGTCACCGGGCAGCGGCTTGAAGGAGATCAGGGTGTTGTGCGAGGAACACCCTCCGAGCACCCGCGCCCGGCTGTGCCGGATATGCGAATTTCCGCGTGGCTGCTCGGTGGTGGGGTAGTCGTAGTCCAAGTCGCCGCCGAGCAGGCCGAGCCAGCGGCGCAGGGTGAGCACGTCAGGCCGGTCGACATCCGACGGTCCGCCCTCGATGACGGCGACACGGATGTCCGGGTCCTCGGTGAGCCGGGAAGCGATCACCGATCCTGCGGTGCCGCCGCCGATCACGACGTAGTCGTATGCGACAGGTACGGACATGTGGGGTTACTCCTCGCGGTCTTACCCAAACGGCTCGCGCCGGTGCGGGCCGGGGGCTGCTGCCGCCCCTGGGGTGGGGGTGTTGCGGTGCCTTACGTGCCTACGGCTTCTCGCCGCCGGTCGCCGCGATCGGGCGCGGCCGGGTCCGGGCCCCGGGGGACGAGTCCGGGCCCGGCCGCGCCCCGGGCGGGGCCGGCGGCGGGGGTCAGCCGGCGAACCAGCGCACCGGGCTCGGCCGCAGGTTCTCGTAGACGTGCTTGGTCTCGCGGTATTCGTCAAGGCCCGCGGGACCGAGCTCGCGCCCGACCCCGGACTTGCCGAAACCGCCCCATTCGGCCTGCGGAAGGTAGGGGTGGTAGTCGTTGATCCACACGGTGCCGTGCCGCAGCCGGGCGGCGACGCGCCGCGCCCGGGCGGTGTCGGCGGACCAGACGGCGCCGGCCAGTCCGTACTCCGTGTCATTGGCGAGTGTGACTGCCTCGTCCTCGGTTTGGAAGGACTCGACCGTCAGAATCGGCCCAAAGGTTTCCTCCCGCACCACCCGCATCTCGCGGTGGCACTGGTCGAGCACGGTCGGGAGGTAGAAGTACCCGGTGGCCGGGCGGACCTCGCTGGGCTCCGGCTGCTTGCCACCGCAACGCAGCAACGCCCCCTCCTCGAGGGCGGACGCCACATACGCCTCGGTCTTGTCCAGTTGCTGGGCCGAGACCAGCGGACCGCATTCGACACCGTCCTCGGTGCCGCGGCCCAGCTTGATCTTCTCCGCCCGGCGGGCGAGTTCGGCTACGAACCGCTCGCGCACCGACTCCTCGATGATCAGCCGGGCACCGGCCGAGCAGACCTGGCCGCTGTGGATGAAGGCGGCGTTCAGGGCCTGGTCGACGGCGGTGTCAAAGCCCTCGGCGGTGGCACAGGCATCGGCGAAGACCACATTGGGGTTCTTGCCGCCAAGCTCCAGCGCGACCTTCTTGACCGTCGGCGCGGCGGCCTGCGCGACCTTGGTGCCACTGACCAGACCACCGGTGAAGGAGACCAGATCCACATCGGGGTGCTCGGACAGCCGGGCGCCCACGGGGTCGCCCGCGCCGGTGACCACGTTGGCCACCCCGGCCGGCAGCCCGGCCTCAGCCAGCAGCTTCACCAGATGGACGGTGGACAGCGGGGTCACTTCGCTGGGCTTGATCACAAAGGTGTTCCCGGCGGCCAGCGCCGGGGCCACCTTCCAGCTGGCCTGGAGCAGCGGATAGTTCCAGGGGGTGATCATCGCGCAGACGCCGACCGGCTCATGGACCACGACGCTGTGCACATCGGGGGTGCCCGCGTCGACCACGCGCCCGGCCGACTCACCCGCGACCAGATCGGCGAAGTAGCGGAAGGCGTTGGTCACGTCGTCGACGTCGACCCGGCCCTCCTCCAGGGTCTTGCCGGTGTCACGGCTCTCGATGAGCGCGATCGTCTCGCGGTCGCGCTGGAGCAGGTCGGCGACGCGGCGCAGCAGCGCCGCCCGCTCGGCCACCGGCGTCCCGGGCCAGGGGCCCTGGTCGAAGGCGCGGCGCGCGGCCGCGATCGCCGCGTCGGTGTCCTCGGCACCACCCTCCGCGACGACGGCGAGGGTCTTGGCGTCCGCGGGGTCGAGGACCTCCCGCTGCGCCCCGGATGCGGCTGCCCGCCACACCCCGTCCACATGAATGGTCTCGACTGCCGCCACGTGATTTCTGCCTTCCGGTTCCGCGTGCTGTGCCACTGGTCCAAGCCAGCAACATGGACCCCTAACCGGAAGGCGGGAACCTATGCGCGATTCGCAAGAGAAAGTGGGCCGGCTCACGTGATCCGAAGGCGGAACCGGCTCCTGGGCTCATGATCGGCCTGTGTGTCAAGAGACCGTGCGGTCAAGAAGTGGTTCGGGTCACAACGGGGGCGGGGAGTGTGATCAGCAGGCAGTGCGGCCGCAACGGGGCGCGGTCACGACGCGGTGCAGTAGGCGGTCGGGCAGAAGGTGTCCACCGCCGCCTGGTGGACCTCCCGCTCCTCCACCCGGTCCCCGGCCCCGGACGGGCCGTTCACCAGCACCGCGTACATGGTGCCGCCGGGTGCGGCGAAGCGGCGGTCGAGCATCCGGCGGTGGCCGTCGCTCTTGGACTCGTATGTGTACTCCAGCTGGACCGGGTCCATGGCCGCCGAGCCCAACCGGGTGAGGGCGATCTGCTCGTAGTCACGGTGGGTGGAGGCGATCCGCTCGGCCTCCTGGGCGGACTCGTACGGCGTCGACTCGGGGCCGTGCAGCTCAAAGATCTGGATCACGGTGCTGTCGTCGGGCGAGGTGTAGTAGACGCTGGGGCCCTCGGTCGTCCGCCGCCATCCGTCCGGAACCGCGAGGTGGTACCCGGCCGGGTCGGCCTGGGTGCTGTAGCCCGCGGGCGGGGCGGCGCCCCTCAGGGAGGGTGAGGACGGGGTGCCGAACGGCGTCGCGGACGGGGACCCGGAGGGCGCCCCGGTCGGAGGGGCCGTGGGGAGATCGGTCGGGAGATCGGTCGGCCCGCTGGCCTCGGGGCCGGGCGAGGGGTAGAGATCGCTCGGCTGGGAGGCTTCCCCGCTCGGCGTGGCCGTGGGGCTCTCGCGGTCCCAGGGCAGCGGACCCGCCTGATTCCGGGAGCCGCCATCGCCCCCGAAGGCCACCCATCCGGAGAACGCGATCCCCGCGACCAGGAAGATCGCCACCGCCAGCGCCCGTAGCACCCGCCTGGCGTCCTGCCCCGGCGCTCCCCCGTTGTGCATGCTCATCTATGCCCCCCGATGATGGATCTCTGCTCCCATATGCGGACAAGCCGTGTCGGCCCACATCGATGTACCCGGTTCGGGGGCCGCCCCACCCCCTGTCACCGCACCGATACTTATCCGTCGCCCGGCCGCCGGTCAGGTGACCGGGCAGTAGGCCGTGGGGCAGAAGGACGCCAGCACGATGCCCTGCCGCTCCCGCTGCTTCGGCCAGTCGTCGGCCGGGCCCGCGACCAGCACCGCGTACTGCACCCGGTCCGGGCCGGTGAAGGCCCGGTCGAGTATCCGGCGCGGGCCGTACTTGGCGCTCCGGTAGCCGTACTCCAGCTCCGCGTCCGCGTCATCGCCGGGCCCGAGCCGCTTGAGGTCATACCGCTTGTAGCCGGGGTTCTTCTTGAGCCCCGTCTCGGCTTGGCTCAGCGCCTCGTACGGAGTGATGTCGGGCTCGGTCAGCGCGAAGACCTGGATCAGACTGCCTCCGTCGGACGACTCGTAGAACACCCCGGTGTCGCGCTTGACCCGCTGCCAGCCCGTGGGCACATCCAGCCGGAACCCCTCCGGGTCGGTGGTGCGCACATAGTCCGCCGGCGGCCCCTGGGTGCTGTCCTCGGACACCGATGGCGGTGCCGAGGTCGGCTCCGTGTACGGCCCCGACGACGCCGACGGCTGTCCGGCCGAGGGCGACCAGGATGAGGCCGAGGGCGAACCGCCGTCCGCCCGGGGCTTGTCGTCCCCGCCGTCCGACACCAGCTTCCAGGCGCCGAAACCGATCCCGCCGACCAGCACTACGGCGAGCACCGCCAGCAGCACCGTGCCCAGATGCGGATTGGGTGGTCTTCGGCCCGGAGCCGGCGGCTCCGCGCCCACTCCCACCCAGCGCTGGGCCTCCTCGTCCCATCGACGGCCCCCCTCGCCGCCCGGCGTGCTCATCTCACCCGCCCAACAGCGCGCCGACCGCCTGTCCGACGGCGACGCCCGAGGCGAGCATGCCGACACTGGCGCTCGCGTCCTGCAACATCACCCGGATCCGGGCCAGTCGGCCGGCCCCCGCCCGCCCGGTGCGCTCGATCTCGTCCTCGGTCCGGTCCAGCTCGTCGGAGAGCGCGCCGACCTCCGGGCTCGGGACCACCCGTCGCAGATCCTCGGCAAGCTGGCGAACGGCCTCCAGCAACTCCTGATAGGCGGGGTCGCAAGGGGCTTCCGCCTGACGTCCGTTCACGATGTGGTTGTGGTCGCCGAAGCCGATGGCGCTGTCCTGCACCTTGCCGAACCGGATGTTTCCGAACGTGCTCCCGCCGCCCGCCGCCGGGGTCGTGCCGCCACCGCTCGCGCCCGCCGCGTGGTCCGCGCCGCCGCTCATGTCGCTACCGTCCTCCGTGTCAGCCATCGCCATGGCCGCCTCCCGCTCCATTGCTTCCGGTGGTGTTGCTGATGGTGTTGTGGTCACCGAAGCCGAAGGCGCTGTGCTCCGCGGACTCGATGAAGACTCCGCCGCCGCTCACATTGATGACCTTCTGCTCGAACTCACCGGTCTCCCAGCCGGCTTCGTCGAGCGCCCTTCGCACGCCATTGGCCACCCGGTCCTCGACGCTCTTCAGATAGCGGCTGACATCCATCTCCTGGAAGAGCGATGCGCCGGCGTCGCTGCCCAACTCCCGCACCGAGACCCAGGGCCCGTCGGGGATGGCCGCCTCATAGCCCCCCGCGTACATCCGCCAGAGGAAGGCGGCCGAGCGGAAGGCGTAGATGATCGCCCGGCCCGCCGCCGTGGGTGTCCGCCCCAGCGCCCAGATCACCTTGCCGGGCAGCCCGCCGCGGCGGTGGGAGTCGGAGAGCCGGTCGACCGCCCGGAAGTCCGGGCGGATCGGGCGCAGCACATGCGGGGCGAACTCCAGCATCAGCATGCCGCCCTGCGTATGCACCCGCACGAAGACGGTAATGACGACCTCTTCCCGCCATGCGCCGACGCGGATGCGCAGAAAGTGCCGACGGATCTCGCCGCCCTCCTCGACGGCCTCCGCCCGCTCCCGCGCGAAGTCCGCCTCGCCGTACGGCACGAAGGAGCGGCTCCGTAATCCGGTGACCTTGAGGAAGACGCATTCGTCGAGCTCCAGGCCGCGCAGCCGGTCGCGGCTCTCGGCGACGGCGCGAGTTGCGCCCTGCGCGGGGGCGGTGCCTTGAGCGGGGGTGGTGCCTTGCGTGGGGGTGGTGCCTTGCGTGGGGGTGGTGCCCTGGACGGAGGCGATACCCTGGGTGGCCGGGGTGCGCAACTTCTCGACCAGCGGCCGGATCCGCTCCAGGATCACGCGGTTGTCCAGCGGCACCGGATCGCCGCCCTCGCGCGGCCGCAGCTCCACGGCGAGGGTCCAGGTGTCATGGGCGGTGCCCGCGCCGAGGAAGGGGTGCCGATCGTGGTAGAGGATCACCGGTGAGTACTGCTCACGGCGGATCAGGGCCCGCACCCGCTGGAAGCGCCCGCCCTCGAATCGCTCCGCGGGGTCCGCGGCGGGGTCGGCGAAGGTCTCCGGCTCCAGATCGGTGGCCAGCACCCGGGCCACATGCTCACGGTGCAGGGCGACCGCTGCGGCCATCGCGGCCGGGATCACCAGCGCGAACCAGGCGGCGGTGGTGTCCGACCCGGTGACCAGGATCGGTGCGAGGTCCTGCAACCCGCTCGGATCGGACTGCCCGTCCGTGAGCGCCTGCGTCAGGGCGGAGAACACATAGGACAGCAGGCACAGACAGCCGAGCGCCCGCAGCACCGCGGCCGCCCGCCGCCTGGTGAGGGTGACCCCGTCGGCCCCGGGATAGTCGGCGCGGAAGGCGCCCATGGCGCCGCCCCTGGCCCAGGCCGCCAGCAGTAGCAGCGCGCAGGAGAGCAGGAAGAGATAGAAGAAGCCCTGGGCCAGCAGGAAGTCCAGCACCCATAAGGACACCAGCAGCGCGGTCCAGCACGCCTCCAGACGGCGCGCGCGCAGCGCGTGCGCCAGCACCCGGACCGCGTCGATGCCCAGCGAGGGCGCCACGGCACGCTCCTCGTGGACATACAGCTCGTCCACGACCGCGTCCCGGAAGTCGTCGTCCAGATAGGCGCCCGCGCATAACAGCCGGGTGGCCTCGCTGGTGGCGTGGGGAGAAGCGTCCGCGGCGGTACGAGAAGAAGGGACCGGCGGTGGCGGCTCCGCCCGCGACCGCGGCAGACGAGCGGAGTGACCCCCTACCGAAGGACCCGCAACGCCAGACGGACCCGCACCGCCAGAAGAATCAGCACTACCGGACGGATCAGCACCGCCGGAAAAATGATCACCACGCGTATTGGCCATGTTTCCCCCCGAGGCCGTAGCAACTGCCTCCACGGTAGGGGAAGATGGCCCGCGATTACAGTGCATGGCCGAAGGGTCACACTCCGGAGTGAATACCGGAATGTGACCCTTCGGAAATTGCCGCGTCGGGGCGGGCCGGGGCGCGTCAGATCAGGCCGAGGCTCCGCACGGCCTCGCGCTCGTCCTCGAGCTCCTTCACCGACGCGTCGATGCGGGACCGCGAGAACTCGTTGATGTCCAGGCCCTGGACGATCTCGAACTTCCCGTTCTTGGCGGTGACCGGGAACGAGGAGATCAGGCCCTCCGGCACCCCGTACGAACCGTCGGAGACCACACCGGCGGAGGTCCAGTCGTCGGCGTCGGTGCCGTTGACCCAGGTGTGGACGTGGTCGATGGCGGCGTTGGCGGCGGAGGCGGCCGAGGAGGCGCCGCGCGCCTCGATGATCGCGGCACCGCGCTTGGCGACGGTCGGGATGAAGGTGTCGGCCAGCCACTGCTCGTCGCTGACGACCTCGGCGGCGTTCTTGCCCGCGACCTCGGCGTGGAAGACGTCCGGGTACTGGGTGGCGGAGTGGTTGCCCCAGATCGTCAGCTTCTTGATCTCGCCAACCGGGGCGCCGGTCTTCTTCGCCAGCTGCGACAGCGCGCGGTTGTGGTCCAGCCGGGTCATCGCGGTGAAGCGCTCGGCCGGTACGTCCGGCGCGGCGGCCTGGGCGATGAGCGCGTTGGTGTTGGCCGGGTTGCCCACGACCAGGACCTTGATGTCGTCCGCGGCGTGGTCGTTGATGGCCTTGCCCTGCGGCTTGAAGATGCCGCCGTTGGCCTCCAGCAGGTCGCCGCGCTCCATGCCCTTGGTGCGCGGGCGGGCGCCGACCAGCAGCGCGACGTTCGCACCGTCGAAGCCCACGTTCGGGTCGTCGGAGATGTCGATGCCCTGGAGCAGCGGGAAGGCGCAGTCGTCGAGCTCCATCGCGGTGCCCTCGGCGGCCTTCAGCCCCTGCGGGATCTCCAGGAGGCGCAGTTTGACCGGCACGTCCGCGCCGAGGAGCTGACCGGAGGCGATGCGGAAGAGCAGCGCGTAGCCGATCTGGCCGGCCGCGCCGGTGACGGTGACGGTGACGGGAGTGCGGGTCATGGCGGTCTCCTGCGCTGTGTTGTCAGTCCAAGATCTCTTGGTGTCGAGATACTTGCGCCAGGCTATCCGACGGCACCTGACCCACGTTCTCTCGGGCCATTGTGTAACCGCTCACCGTGCGTTCCGGACCACCGCGCAGATGGGACCACCGGGCACTTTGGCGGCCGCCTGCCAGGAGGGGGAGTGCAGGCGGCCGCCCAGTGCCGCACCCGTGGGGGGGCTCGGGCAGCGCCTGCCCCGATTCCCCCGGCTCATTCCCCCCGGTTTCGAATTCCTCCGGACGGGCTCCGGACGAGTTCCCGGACGGGCCTCGCCCCCGCCCACTCAGCCCCGGGCGCCGGGGGCCGTGCAGGCACGCGTACCGCCGCCGAGGGTGGCACACGCGGTGGCCCGCGCGGCGGAGTCCACCGGGATCATCTTGGTGTACGCATCGCCGTCGGCGCCGACCCTGCCGCTCTGCGAGCGGGCCGCGCCGCCGTTCGCACCCGGCGTCCTGACCTGGATGACATCGCCCGGGGTGGCCCGGGCGACCCGGGCCCAGGCGGCCTCGCAGGTCTTGCTGTAGCGGACCTCGACATACGCGGTGCCGACGGTGACGTCGGCCGTCGTCGTCGCGGAAGCGCCGCACCCCATGGCCTGCGGATCCTGACCGGTGCAGTCCTGACCGGCGCACTTCACACCCTCCGGGAGCCGCTGACGCGCGCTGGTGGCCGGTGCGGTGGTCGGCCGCTCCCCGCGCTTCTCGCCGTCGCCGCCCGTGTCGAGCAGAAGGACGGCCCCGGCGACGAGCAGCAGCGCACCCACGAGCCCCCCGGCGAACAGCGCGGCGCGCTTCCGGCCCTTCGGAGGCGGCGACGACGGCGGTGCGGACGACGACGGAAGAGAAGGCGGCCCGTCGGAGTCCGGCGCCCGTCCGGCCGACGCCGCGCGAGCCGGGAGCACCGGAGCCGTCGCGACCAACGGCTGCACCGGATCGGGCGGTTCGACCCTCGGCCGGCCGTTCCCCGGGGAGCGGCCGTTCCTCCGGGCGTCCACCCCCCGCGCCGCCGGGTCGAACTGCTCGATGGCGGCCCGCGCCCGCGCGACGCCAATGGCCTCCATCGTGACGTCGTGCCGCGTCTCGGAGCGGCTCCAGGCCCGCTCCGCCAGCTCCCACAGCGTGCCGAGGTGGTGGACGTCGGCGCCGGTGGCCTCGGCCAGGGCCGCCACCGCGCCCCACGGGGGCAGCAGCCGTCCGTTGAGGTAGCGCTTCCAGGAACTCTTGCTGTAGCCGGTGCGGTCGGCGACGGCGGCGACGCTCAGCCCGCTGCGCTCGACGAGCGTGCGCAGTCGGCCGATGAACTCCCGGACCCGCGGATCGAGTTCCTCCGGTAAGTCCCTCCAACGAGGCATTGCCTCCCCCTCCCCCCGCACGTATCTGTCAATCGCCCGTGCCGCGGCCGCCGTTGGCGTCCCCGAGCCCCGAACTGACTACCCCAAGGGATGCCTTGCCCCAGAGTGTCAGCTCTTCGGGCGGGGGCGCATCGGAGCATTTCGTGCACCGGTACGCGCTCCCTCACACCCGGCTCGTCGTTGCACAGCGGAGACCTCGTGCTGGAACGGTCACTTCCGCGCCACAGGGTTCCCACGCTCATTGATCCGGCACAGCTCACACACAACCCTGGTTACCAGGCGGTCCGTCCTTCTTCGGGGGAGAGGGCGGACCGCCGCCGGACCGTTTGGATCCGGCCACAACGACGGGGGCCCGTCCTTCCACGGGGGAGAGGACGGGCCGCCGTTTCACGTCGTCGGCTAGCGCACCGTGAAATGCACCACGTCGTCAAGGAACGGGATCGACACCCAGGGATCCGGCTGGGCCATCAGGGAGAGCAGCACGATCGCCGCGCCCAGCAGCCCGTAGGTCAGC
This sequence comes from Streptomyces javensis, assembly GCF_039525925.1. NCBI lineage: Bacteria > Bacillati > Actinomycetota > Actinomycetes > Kitasatosporales > Streptomycetaceae > Streptomyces > Streptomyces javensis. The sequence goes on from NZ_BAAAIF010000006.1 coordinate 97,817, forward strand.
ATGTCGGTGAAGCGCGACCGCACCGCGAGCATCCCCACCTCGGGCAGCGCCCACCGGAAGAAGGCGCCCGCCAGCAGGGAAAGCCCGATCAGCACCGTGCCCGCACGGAACGCGTCCAGGGCGACGATCAGCAGCCCGAGACCCACCCCGCCCATCACCGTGAGCAGCGGCCACTGCCGGGCGGGCGCCGGAGCGGCACCGGGCGCGGCCCGGCCGCCGCCCTCCGGGCGCGCGGTGTCCCGGGTGATCAGTGGGAAGCGGCGTGACCTGCGGATGAACCGGCCGGGCCCGGTGGGCGGCGCGGACGGCTCCTGCGGCTGCTCCCCGGCCGTCGGCTCGCTCGCCTCAGCCGTCATGGCCGGCACCGGCGTCGGCGGCCGCCTTCGCGTCCCGCTCCGCGGCCTCCACCACGTTGACCAGCAGCTGGGCGCGGGTCATCGGGCCGACCCCGCCCGGGTTCGGCGAGACCCAGCCCGCGACCTCGGTCACACCGGGGTGCACATCGCCGGCGATCTTGCCGTGCTCGTCCCGGCTGACGCCCACGTCGAGCACCGCCGCGCCCGGCTTGACGTCCTCCGGCTTGACCAGGTGCCGCACCCCGGCGGCCGCCACGATGATGTCGGCCTGGCGCAGGATCCCGGGCAGGTCGCGGGTGCCGGTGTGGCAGAGGGTGACCGTCGCGTTCTCCGAACGGCGGGTCAGCAGCAGCCCGATCGACCGGCCGACGGTGATGCCGCGGCCGACGACCACCACATGCGCGCCGTTGATCTCCACACCGTGGTGGCGCAGCAGCTGGATGACGCCCTGGGGCGTGCACGGCAGCGGGCCGCTCTCGTTGAGCACGAGGCGGCCGAGGTTCATCGGGTGCAGCCCGTCGGCGTCCTTGACCGGGTCGATCAGCTCCAGCACCCGGTTGGCGTCGATGCCCTTGGGGAGCGGCAGCTGGACGATGTAGCCCGTGCAGGACGGGTCCTCGTTGAGCTCCCGGACCGCCGCCTCGATCTCCTCCTGGGTGGCGGTCTCGGGCAGGTCGCGCCGGATGGAGGCGATGCCGACCTCGGCACAGTCACGGTGCTTGCCCGCCACGTACCACTTGCTGCCGGGGTCCTCGCCCACCAGCACGGTCCCGAGGCCGGGATGGATGCCCTTGGCCTTCAGCGCCTCCACGCGGCTGACGAGATCGGACTTGATCGCGGCTGCGGTTGCCTTGCCATCGAGAATCTGCGCGGTCATGGCTTCATCCTCCCGGATGCGGGGACATCGGATCCAATCAGGGGCCGGTCGGGGCCGGACCGGCGAAGGCCGCACCCCGTGATTCGGTCGGGGTGCGGCCTCCTGTGCTCACTCAGCGATCGCCCGGTGCTCGCTCGCCGGCACTCGGTACTCGGTACTCGGTACTCGGTACTCGGTCAGTGGAAGAAGTGGCGCGTGCCCGTGAAGTACATGGTCACACCCGCCTTCTGGGCGGCCTCCACCACGGCCTCGTCACGGACCGAGCCGCCCGGCTGCACCACGGCCTTCACGCCCGCCTCGGCCAGCACCTCGAAGCCGTCCGGGAACGGGAAGAAGGCGTCGGAGGCGGCGTACGAACCGGTGGCCCGCTCGGCACCGGCCCGCTCGACGGCCAGCTTCGCCGAGTCCACCCGGTTGACCTGGCCCATGCCGACGCCGACCGTGGCGCCGCCCTTGGCGAGCAGGATCGCGTTGGACTTCACCGCGCGGCAGGAGCGCCAGGCGAAGGCCAGCTCGGCGAGGCCGTCGGCATCCAGCGCCTCGCCCGTGGCGAGGGTCCAGTTGGCCGGGTCGTCGCCCTCGGCCTGGAGGCGGTCCTTGACCTGGACGAGCGTGCCGCCCTCGATGGGGCGCTGCTCGGTGGCCTCCACCGGCGACTCCGCACAGCGCAGCACCCGGATGTTCTTCTTACGGGCGAGCGCCTCGACCGCGCCGTCCTCGTACGCCGGGGCGACGATCACCTCGGTGAAGATCTCGGCGACCTGCTCGGCCATGGCGACCGACACCGGGCGGTTGACGGCGATCACCCCGCCGAAGGCCGACAGCGGGTCGCAGGCGTGCGCCTTACGGTGCGCCTCGGCGACGTCCGCCCCGACCGCGATCCCGCACGGGTTGGCGTGCTTGATGATCGCGACGCAGGGCTCGGAGTGGTCGTACGCGGCCCGGCGGGCGGCCTCGGTGTCCGTGTAGTTGTTGAACGACATCTCCTTGCCGTGCAGCTGCTCGGCCTCCGCGAGCCCCTTACCGCTGCCATCGGTGTAGAGGGCGGCGGGCTGATGCGGGTTCTCGCCGTAGCGCAGCACGTTCTTGCGGGTGATGGTGGCGCCCAGGAAGTCCGGGAAGGAGGAGTCGTCCGCCGCCGCGTAGTCGGCCGCGAACCAGTTGGCCACCGCCACGTCGTAGGCGGCGGTGTGCTGGAACGCCTCGGCCGCCAGCCGCTTGCGCCGCTCCAGGTCGAAACCGCCCTCCGCGGCGGCCTCGAGGACGTCGCCGTACCGCTCGGGGTTGACGACCACGGCCACGGACGGGTGATTCTTGGCGGCGGCCCGGACCATGGAGGGGCCGCCGATGTCGATCTGCTCGACGCACTCGTCCGGCGCGGCGCCCGAGGCGACCGTCTCGCGGAACGGGTAGAGGTTGACCACGACCAGCTCGAAGGGCTCCACGCCCAGCTCCCGGAGCTGCTCTTGGTGCGAGTCGAGCCGCTGGTCGGCGAGGATGCCCGCGTGGACGCGCGGGTGCAGCGTCTTGACGCGGCCGTCGAGACACTCGGGGAAGCCGGTCAGCTCCTCGACCTTGGTGACCGGGACCCCGGCGGCGGCGATCTTCGCGGCCGTCGAGCCGGTCGAGACGAGCTGGACACCCGCCGCGTGCAGCCCTCGGGCCAACTCCTCGAGACCCGTCTTGTCGTAGACGCTGACCAGCGCGCGGCGGATGGGCCGCTTGGTACCTTCGGCGGTCACGGGATCCTTACCTTTCGTCCCTCTATGCGGTAGCCGTGACGGGCCAGACGCCCCACGACCTCGACGAGCAGCGAACGCTCGACTTCCTTGATCCGCTCATGGAGAGCGGACTCGTCGTCCTCGTCCCGGACCTCGACCACGCCCTGGGCGATGATCGGGCCGGTGTCGACGCCGTCGTCGACGAAGTGGACGGTGCATCCGGTCACCTTCACACCGTGCGCGAGCGCGTCGCGCACGCCATGGGCGCCGGGAAAGCTGGGGAGCAGCGCGGGATGAGTGTTGACACAGCGGCCGCCGAACCGGGCGAGGAACTCCTGGCCCAGGATCTTCATGAACCCGGCCGAGACGACCAGGTCCGGCTCGTGGGCGGCGGTGGCCTCCGCCAGGGCCGCGTCCCACTCGGCGCGGCCGGTGTGGTCCTTGACCCGGCACACGAACGTGGGGATCCCGGCGCGCTCGGCGCGCGTCAGGCCCTCGATGCCGTCGCGGTCGGCGCCCACGGCCACCACCTCGGCGCCGTATCGGGCCACACCCTCGGCGGCGATGGCGTCGAGCAGCGCCTGGAGATTCGTACCGGAGCCGGAGACGAGGACGACGAGGCGGACCGGGCGCCCGGGGCGCGCAGGACTGGCGGGGGAAGGCGGGGAGGCCACGGCGGGGCTCTTTCTCGCGGGCGGTGCTGCCGTTTGTGTGGTCGTACAAGGTCGCGGACTCATCAATTCCGGGGAACTCTACGAAGCCGCCGACCGTCAGCAACGATACCGGCACACGAAGCGGCCCCCAGGGGACGGGGGCGGGCACGGGAGGTAGCGTCTGGACTGCGAACGCAACTGACGCCACTGACGCCGTGGGAACGACCGCCGCACCCGCGCCCCGAGCCGTACGGCACCAGCCGTACCCGCGCCGTACGGCACCAGGCCGTACCCGCCCCGGCGTGCAGGACGACGACACAAGGGGAAGACACACTCCACATGCCGGACCGACGCCGCCGCGCGGCTCATCGCCTCACTCCGCCCCCCGCCCAGGCCCGGGGGCGGCGATGAGGCGCGCCCGCATGTCGCGCACGACGCCGCTGCTCCGGGAGCAGCAGTCGTCGTCCTCCTCCTCGTCCTCCTCGTCCTCGTCCGCCCCCGGCGGACCGAACGGGGACCAGCACGAGGACAATCCGTTCGCCCCGCCGCCCGAGGGCAGGCCGGATCAGCCCTGGCGGCCCCGGCACCGACCGGACGGCTCCGGCGGGGAGAGCGGCGAGGGCGGCGAGCGCCGCCCCGGGGCCCAGGGCGACCAGGACGGGCCGGACGGCGACCAGAACGGTGAGCAGCCGCAGCAGCCCCCGGCCTGGGGCAGCCAGTGGAGCAGCCGCCAGCCCGGCCGCCAGAGCGGCGGCTTCGGCGGCGCCCCGGGCTCCAACCGCCCCGACGGCCCGGGCGGGCCCGGCGGCCCGGGTTGGGACCCCAACGACCCGGCCCAGCGGCGCGCCCGGTACGCGCTGCTCTCGGGCATGTGGGCGTTCTTCTTCGCGCTCTTCAGCCTGCCGCAGATCGCGCTGCTGCTGGGGGTGCTGGCCCTGTACTGGGGTGTCAGCTCGCTGCGGGCCAAGCCGCGCCGTACGGCGCCGCCCCCGGCCGCGGCCGCGCCCCTGAACGCCCCGCCCCCACCTCCGGGCGCCGCCCGGGCGGCGCTGCCCGCTCCCGGCAGTGGCCCGGCGAAGTCGCAGTCGACGGCGGCGATCAGCGGTCTGGTGACGGGCGGGCTCGCGCTCGCGATCGTCGCGGCGACGTTCAGCTTCCAGGTCGTCTACAGCGACTACTACACCTGCGTGGACGACGCCCTTACGCAGACCTCGCGCCACGACTGCGAAACCCTGCTCCCCGAGCAGCTCCGCCCCCTGCTGAGCACGCAGGACTGACGGCGCCGGGCCCGTACGGCGGAAGGCTCGCGACCGCCTGCCGACCGCCTTACGGTTCGCGGCGGGCGTCGTCCGGCGGCGAGGGCTCCGTGTGGAGGGGGGTCGGGGCGGGCTGTGACTCGGCGGGCGGCTGCGGCTCGGGGGCGCGCTTCCGGCTCAGCGCCCATCGGCGCGGGCGGGCCGCCCCGGTGGCGCCCGGGGTGCCCGCGGGCGTCGCGAGCCCGGCCATCGTGCCCACACCGGTTTCGCGTCCCGTCTCCCGCCCGGTCTCCCGTCCCGCCTCCGCACCTGCGCCGGGGGCCGCCTTACGGTTCCGCTTGCGGTCGGCGCCCGACGCGCCCGGGCGCAGCCACTGCCACCACGGCTCGGCCATCGCCTCCCGCACCTCGGCGGACTCCATGGGCGACACCGTGGGCAGCACCGCCGCCCGCGCCTCCGCCTCGGCCGCGGCCCGCGCCGCACGGGCGGCCTTGGCCTCCGTACGGGCCTGCCTGGCCGCCCTGCGGGCCTGTGCGCGGGACGTCCGGCGCTCCGCCCGCGCCGCCTTCCACTCGGGCCAGGAGGCCTTGGTGGGGACGCACAGCCGGTACCAGCGCAGCACCATCGCGCCGGGCACCCCGATCACTCCCGTCCAGGCCAGCGTGATCATGCCCGTGCGCCACCAGCTCGGGCCGAGGTCGGCGAGGATGCCGATGCCCAGCGGTCCGCCCGAGACCCCGGCCAGCAGCGCCATCGCGGCCGCGCAGCCGACCGCCGCCAGCGCGGCGAGCACCAGCGTCTCGGCCCAGCCCCAGGGCGGCCTGGGCTCGCCCTTGCCGGGCCGCCGCACCGCCGCGATCCCGATGAACCAGGCCACCGACGCCCCGGCGGCGATCCCCGTGAGCCAGACCAGCGGCCCGCCGGAGCCGTCCGTGGGCAGCGCGGCGACCAGGGGGAAGTGCGGCAGCTGGGGGTAGGAGGTGATGCCCAGCGGCGCGACCACACTGCCGCCACCGACCGTGAACCCGGCCCCGACCCCGTACGCGGCGCCCCAGACGATCGCGTTCGGCAGCAGTGCCAGGCTCACCAGGAGCACCGCGAACCGCCCCGACCACACATCGCTGAGGTTGAGGAAGGTCACCTGCACGGCGCCCGCGTGGCTCAGCATCGACGTCGCCGTAAGGAGCGCACCGCTGCCGAGCAGGACGACGAGACCGCTGGTCCCGGCCCGTAGCGCGGCGGTCAGCCGACGGCGCCGGCACCAGCTGCGCGCGGCCAGGAACGATGCCGTCCTTACGGTCCATTCGGCGCCGGGGAGCCGCCGCAGTCTCTCGCTCACCCGTCCCGGCGGGCGGAGCGGGAACCGTCCGTCGGCCGTCCACACGCCGACGGCGGCGATGGCCCCGGCGACGACCGGCAGATGCAGCAGCGCGCTCAGCGGATCGACACTCAGCGGCCCGGTCGAGGCGTACACCGCGGCAGCGGTGCCCACCAGTAGATAGCCGCCGGTCACCCAGGCGAAGGCGGTGCGCGGATCGACGACGGACTCCTCGGGCACCCACTGCCCGTCGCCCTCGTCGGGCTCCGCCTGGTAGACGGCGTGCTGGGCGGCCCGGTACAGCAGCCAGCACGGCACCACGCTGAGCAGCAGCGGGGTCAGCCCGACCGGCGCGGTGTGGCCGGAGAGCGTCTCGGTGCGCACGAGGTCGGCGCCATGGCCGAGCAGCCACAGGTCGGCGGCGACATGCAGGGCTCCGTCGGGGCTGCTCTCGGGGGACGAGGAAGTGATCCACAGCAGCAGTACGGCCACGGCGAGCGCGCCGAGGCCGAGCCCGGCGGCGACCACACCGCCGAGGAACGCCTCCCTGATGGCGGAGGAGCGCCGGGGCGCCGAGCGGTCGCGTGCGGACACCGACGGGCTGCGATCGGTCGTTTGCGTCACATGACCATGCTGCCAATAACAGCCGTTTCATCCCCACATCAAGGGTTTGGTCGCCGTGTCGCGGCTAGTCCGCTTATGCGTCTTTTATAGAGTTGTGGGACGGATAGGTGGCTTGCCGCGTTCCGACCGGGTATCCGTCGCCCGGAAATACCGCGGGCCCGCACCACCATGGGGTGGTACGGGCCCGCGGCATCGAGCCGTGGCGGCGTCAGCCGGCCAGCGCGGCGCGCGCCAGGCGCGCGGTCTCGGACGGGGTCTTGCCGACCTTCACACCCGCGGCCTCGAGGGCCTCCTTCTTCGCCTGGGCGGTGCCGGAGGAGCCGGAGACGATGGCGCCCGCGTGGCCCATCGTCTTGCCCTCGGGGGCGGTGAAGCCCGCCACATAGCCGACGACCGGCTTGGTGACGTTGGCCTTGATGAAGTCCGCGGCCCGCTCCTCGGCGTCGCCGCCGATCTCGCCGATCATCACGATCAGGTCGGTGTCGGGGTCGGCCTGGAAGGCGGCGAGGGCGTCGATGTGGGTGGTGCCGATGATCGGGTCACCGCCGATGCCCACACAGGACGAGAAGCCGATGTCCCGCAGCTCGTACATCATCTGGTAGGTCAGCGTGCCGGACTTCGACACCAGACCGATCCGGCCGGGCTTGGTGATGTCGGCCGGGATGATGCCCGCGTTCGACTGACCCGGCGTGATCAGACCCGGGCAGTTCGGGCCGATGATGCGCGTCTTGTTGCCCTTCTTGCCCGCGTAGGCCCAGAAGTTGGCAGAGTCGTGGACCGCGATGCCCTCGGTGATCACGACGGCGAGCGGAATCTCGGCGTCGATCGCCTCGATCACCGCACTCTTGGTGAACTTCTCCGGGACGAAGATGACCGTGACATCGGCGCCGGTGGCGTCGATGGCCTCCTTGACGGAGCCGAAGACCGGGATCTCGGTGCCGTCGAAGTCCACGGTGGTGCCGGCCTTGCGCGGGTTCACGCCACCGACGATGTTGGTGCCCGAGGCAAGCATCCGGCGGGTGTGCTTCTGCCCTTCGGACCCGGTCATCCCCTGGACGATGACCTTGCTTTCCTTGGTGAGGAAGATAGCCATGGTTTCTGGTGACCTCGTCCCTTACTTCGCAGCCAGCTCGGCGGCACGCTCGGCCGCGCCGTCCATGGTGTCCACCTGCTGAACGAGCGGGTGGTTGGCGTCGGTGAGGATCTTGCGACCCAGCTCCGCGTTGTTGCCGTCCAGGCGCACGACCAGCGGCTTGCTGACGTCCTCGCCCTTGGACTTCAGCAGCTCCAGGGCCTGGACGATGCCGTTGGCGACCGCGTCACAGGCGGTGATGCCGCCGAAGACATTGACGAAGACCGACTTGACGTCCGGGTCGCCGAGGATGATCTCGAGACCGTTGGCCATCACCTCGGCGGAGGCGCCACCACCGATGTCGAGGAAGTTGGCGGGCTTGACGTTGCCGTGGTTCTCGCCCGCGTAGGCGACGACGTCGAGGGTGGACATGACCAGACCCGCGCCGTTGCCGATGATGCCGACCTCGCCGTCGAGCTTGACGTAGTTGAGGCCCTTGGCCTTGGCGGCCGCCTCGAGCGGGTTGGCCGCGGCCTTGTCCTCGAGCGCCTCGTGCTCCGGCTGCCGGAAGGCGGCGTTCTCGTCCAGGGAGACCTTGCCGTCCAGCGCGATGACCTTGCCGTCTTCGGTCTTGACCAGCGGGTTGACCTCGACGAGCAGGGCGTCTTCCTTGATGAAGACGGTCCACAGCTTCTGGAGGACCGCGACGACCTGGTCCGCGATCTCGGCCGGGAACTTCGCGGCGGCGACGATCTCGGCGGCCTTCTCCTCGGTCACGCCCTCGATGGCGTCCACCGGGATCTTGGCGAGCGCCTCGGGGTTCTGCTCCGCGACGACCTCGATCTCCACGCCGCCCTCGACGGAGGCCATGGCGAGGAAGGTGCGGTTGGTGCGGTCCAGCAGGAAGGAGACGTAGTACTCCTCCTTGATGTCCGCGGTCTCGGCGAGCATCACCTTGTGGACCGTGTGGCCCTTGATGTCCATGCCCAGGATCTGGCCGGCCTTCTCGACGGCGTCATCCGGGTCGGAGGCCAGCTTGACGCCGCCCGCCTTACCGCGGCCGCCCGTCTTGACCTGCGCCTTGACGACCGCGCGGCCGCCCAGTCGCTCGGCCACCTCGCGCGCCGCCCCAGGCGTGTCGATGACTTCACCGGCCAGCACCGGTACACCGTGCTTGGCGAAGAGGTCCTTCGCCTGGTATTCGAACAGGTCCACGCGCGTCCGTCCCTTTTCCATGGATTTCGCGGTCGTTATCAGCGCGGGCGTGCCGCGGGGGCAGCGTGACGACGCGATCTGTAACGAGGGCGGCACACGTTCGCCGGGTACGCGGCATGTCCGCCTCGCAGGTTATCTCCGTGGACCGTGCGGCCCTAAATCGCAGATCACACTGGAGCGGTGATTACGGTCACAGATCGCGACCGTTTCCATCTATCTCCGTACGACAACCGGGCAGCCCCCTCCCCAACGAGGACTGCCCGGTCGATGACGCTTGCCTTACGGTTTTACGGTTTCGCAGCCTGCATGGCCTTCACGGCCTGACTGTCTGACGCCCGCCGGAGCGATCAGACGGTCGGGAGCGTGCCCGGAACGGTCGGCAGCTGGACCGGGACGGAGGGCAGGTCCGCGGGGACCTGCGGGAGGTCGGCCGGGACGGTCGGCAGGTCCGCCGGGAGCTGCGGCAGGTCGGCCGGGACGGTCGGCAGGTCCGCCGGGAGCTGCGGCAGGTCCGCCGGGACGGTGGGCAGCTGCGGCAGGTCGGCCGGGACGGTGGGCAGGTCCGCCGGGAGCTGCGGCAGGTCGGCCGGGAGCACCGGGAGGGCCGGGATGTTGGCGACGTCGGTCAGGTCGGTGGGCACCGCCGGGAGCAGGCTCAGCGCACCGTCCTTGGCGTTACCCACGGTGGTCTGGGCGTTCGCGACCACGCCGGTGGCCAGCCCGTGGGCGAACGGCACGGTGGTGCCCGCCACGTCCTGCGCGAACGGAACGGCGGTGGACGGCACGCTCACCACGACCGGCACCAGGCGGTCGACTGTGTCCTGGGCGGCCGGAACCACGTTGGAGGCGGTGCCCAGCGCAAAGCCCTCGGCGCTGCCGGTCACGACGTCCACGTACGGGGTGGTGCGCGCCACGGCGTCGTCGGCCAGCGCACCGGTGTCACCCACGGTCCGCTCGGCGACCGGGACGACCTTGACCACGAGGCGGTGCACGGCGGGCGGCAGCACGTCCGAGGCCACACCGTCGACGACCGGCTTGGTGGTGCCGACGGCACCCTGCACCTTGCCGGTCAGCTCCTCCGGGCGGATGCCGGCGCCGGAGAGGGAGGCGAGCAGGTCATTGGCCGAACCCGGGGCGGTGGGCAGCTTCGGGGTGGCGGGGAGCTCGGTGGGCAGCTGGCCCGTGACGCCGTCGACGTTGGGCAGCGAGCCGGTGGGCAGCGTGGAGGCGTCGGGCAGGGTCGGCAGCGAGCCGAGGCCGGGCAGGCCGGGCACGACGCCGGGGACCTCGCCGGTGGGCAGGTCGAGGTCGGTGGTCTTCTTGACGGTCTTCTCGACGCCCTTGACGGCCTTGTGGGCCTTCTTGACGACCTTGTCCGGCTTGCCGGCGACATCGCCGGTCAGGCCGTCGGTGGTGTGCTCGACGGTCTTGGTGACATCCGAGACCCGCGGCAGGTTCTCGGCGCCGGGGACGGTGTCCCGCACCGGGGCGGTGACGCCGTCAACGGTGGAGGCGGCGCCGTCCACGGTCTTCTTCGCGGTGTCGGTCACCTTGGAGGTGTCGGCCACGCCGCCGGTCACACCGTCGACCGTCTTGGTCACCTTGTCGGTCGACACGGTCTTGTTCACCGTCTTGGTCACGCCGTCCACGGTGCTGGTGACACCGTCGGTGGAGGGAACGGCCGGGTTCTCGGCGGCAGAGGCGGCGGCCGAGCCGAGGGCCCAGATACCGGTGGCGGCAGCGGCTACGAGGATGGAGCGGCGAAGGTTGTTGCGCATGGTGGAGGAAGTCCTTCGAAAGTCAAGAGGGGTTTCGGACGGGCAGACCTGACCCGCCCCCGCGCGGCAGGTCTCAACAGACGGGGGTGAGGTCTGCCCTAGCCGGGGAATTCGAGGACTTCGTTGAACCGCTCGCGCGTCGGCGCCGAGCTCTGCGCGCGGACCGTACCGGGCTTCAGCCCGAAGGACGGCACGCCGGACGGCGGAAGAGCGGCCTGGGTGTTTCCACCACGGGAGGCGCCGCTGTCGCCGGTGCACTGGGAGGTGGCCCCGAGCGGGGACCGCGGTAGGGGCAGCGGCGCCGGGGCGCCACCGTCCGGACCGGTGCCGGAGACCGCCGCCCGGACGACGGGCCCGTGCCCGTCGTGGGAGACGGCCGCGTCGTGGTGTGCGAGGACGGCCTGGGCGTGGGCCCCGGGCCCCATCGGCGCCCGCGCCGCGGGCGCCGCCTTGTGCACGGTCGCCGGCTGGGCCTTGGCCGCGTGGTGCTCGGCGGCCGGGCCGTGGTGCGCCGCGGAGTCCTGGGGACCCACGCCGATCGCGTCACCGATGCCGACCTCGGGAAGGCGCACCGGCAGCTCACCGCTGGTGGCGCCGCCGACCAGGTCGTCTATCGGCTTGGTGATCTTCTGCGCCTGCCGCTCGACCGGCTCCTGGATGGGCCGCACGGCTTCCCGCACGACGTCCTGGGCCTTGTGCGTGGTGCGGCCCACCACCGGCGGTGCGTGCCGCTCCACCTGCTGCCGCGCCCGCTCGACGCCCGAGGGGTCGAGCAGCCGGGAGACGCCGGAGGCGCCTGCCTGTTCACCTGTCGCGCCCTGGTCGCTCCGCTCGGCGGCCTGAGCGCTGCCGCCGAAGAGGAACGCCAGGGCGAGGAAGCCACCGAGGAAGAGCGCCGCCAGCAGCGCCCGCCGCGCGGCCACCGTGCGCGGCAGGCGCACGGCGACAGGCATGGCGGACGTAACAGACACGAGCGGGGCCTTCCCTGAGTACGAGGCGTACAACGGGCACGTAAGCGTGGCGATATGGCTTGTGGGCCGCCGGAACAGGACGACATCGCCAACCGGATGGCTGGATTCATGTCCTGGGCGACGAGGATGATCCTTGCACGACCCACAGGGGTCGGCGCAAGCCCCGGATCACTGATGCATCACCATGTCCGGTATAGGCAGTTGGCGTCGTTCGATGGCCGCCGCCATCACATCCGGGAAGAGGTCGGGGGTGCAGGCGAAGGCGGGCGCGCCCAGCGCGGCGAGGGCCGCCGCGTGTTCGCGGTCATAGCTCGGCGCCCCCTCGTCGGACAGCGCGAGCAGCGTCACGAACTGCACACCGGACGCCTTCATCGCGGCGACCCGGCCCAGCATCTCCTCGCGTATGCCGCCCTCGTAGAGGTCGCTGATGAGGACGACCACGGTGTCGGCGGGCCGGGTGATCTGCGACTGGCAGTAGGCCAGCGCGCGGTTGATGTCGGTGCCGCCGCCGAGTTGGGTGCCGAAGAGGACATCCACCGGATCGTCGAGCTCCTCGGTCAGGTCGACCACGGAGGTGTCGAAGACGACCAGCCGGGTGGCGAGGGAGCGCATCGAGGCGAGCACGGCGCCGAAGACCGAGGCGTAGACCACGGACGCGGCCATGGACCCCGACTGGTCGACGCACAGCACCACGTCCTTCTTCACCCCGCGCGCCGCCCGGCCGTATCCGATGAGCCGCTCGGGGACGACCGTCCGGTGGTCGGGCAGGTAATTCTTGAGGTTGGCCCGGATGGTGCGGTCCCAGTCGATGTCCCGGTGGCGCGGGCGGCTGATCCGGGCCGAGCGGTCGAGTGCTCCGGTGAGGGTGGCACGGGTGCGGGTGGCCAGCCGCTTCTCCAGGTCCTCGACGACCTTACGGACGACGGCCCGAGCGGTGTTCTTGGTGGTCTCCGGCATCGCCTTGTTGAGGGAAAGCAGCGTGCCCACGAGATGGACGTCCGCCTCCACGGCCTCCAGCATCTCCGGCTCCAGCAGCAGGGCGGACAGCCCCAGCCGGTCGATGGCGTCGCGCTGCATGACCTGGACGACGGAGGTGGGGAAGTAGGTACGGATGTCACCCAGCCAGCGGGCCACTTGGGGCGCGGAGCCGCCGAGCCCGCCGGAGCGCGCGCCGCTCCCGGCGCCCTGGGAGCCGCCGCTGCGCCCGGCCGCCGTGGCGCTGCCGCCCGCGCCGTCGGCGCCTCCGGAGCCGTAGAGGGCCTCCAGCGTGCGGTCCATGGCGGCGTCGGTCCCGCTGAGCGAGCAGCCGGTGCCGTCGGCGCCCTGGCCGCCGAGCAGCAGCCGCCAGCGCCGCAGCCGCTCCTGGTCGGTCCGGGGGTGGGCGCTCGAGGGACTGTCGTGGCCGGGAGCGGGGTCGCCGTGAGGGGCCGCGCCGCCGTGCGGGTCGGCAGCGACGTGAGGGGCGCCGTGCGTCATCGGGCTGCCTCCATGGTGTCGTTGGCGTGCGGGGCGGGGTCGAGGCCCAGCAGCAGCCGCACCGTCGGTACGACGGCGGCCGCGCGGTCCGGGTCCAGCCCGGGGCCGAAGCCGGGTGCGGCGGGGGCGCCTCGGCCGCCGGCGCCGGTGGGCCCGTCGGCCGCTGGGCCCCGGCGGACCAGCTCGCCCAGGGTGCGGCGCACGCCGGTGTCGTACGCGGAGAAGGTGCGCCGCAGCAGCGGCAGGACGTCGGTGAACGCCTCGACGGGAACGGAGATCAGCCAGCGGTCGACCAGGCCGAGCAGCCGCTCGTCGTGGACGAGCAGCATGCCGCCGCCCGTGCCGCCGCCGATGAACCCCTCGATCCAGGAGGCCGCTTCGGGCGGCTGGGTGCCGGGCGAGAGCGCGAGCCCCATCAGCCGGGCCGCCTCGTCCTCGGCGAGCCGGCCGTCGTCCAGCAGCAGCCGCGCGGCGCGGCCCCGGATGAGGCCGGGGGTGGCGGGGGTGCCGTCCCGCCCGGCGAGGTTGCGCAACATGGCCGCCCAGCGGGGCCGCAGGCCGTCGGCGGCGCGGTGCTCCGCTGCCCGCGTCTCCGCTGTCGACATGTCTGTTGTCGACATATCGGTCTGTGAGTGTGGCTGCGGGTGTGACCGCGCCCCGGCTTCCGTTCCGGCCGTCCCTGTTTCCGACAGCAGGGCGATCGCCCGGTGCACGGCCTCCATATGGCGGCGCATCTCGGCGGCGCCGTCGGCGTCGAGACCGACGCATGCGGGCGGCAGACCGACCAGGATCCGCTCGGCCAGCCCCACCGCGACCTCGCCGAGCGAGGCCGTGTCGGTGCCCCGTACGTCCCCGTAGCGCACCGAGCGCACCAGGGCGGGCAGGGCCTGGGCGAGATGGCCGACGTCCGCGTCGAGCGCGGCCCGGTCGGCGAGTGAGCGCATCACGACGGGGAGGGCCGCGGAGAGCCCGGCGAGGAGGCAGCGCTCGGCCAGCTCGGTCACCTCGGCGAGCCCCTTGGCGCTCCGGGCCTCGGTCTCCGCCTTGGCGGTGGCCGCCGACAGCACCGTGGTGCCCCACACCCCCGCCTCGGCGACCCGCACCGCCAGCTCCGGCTCCCACCGCAGCCGCCAGGTCTCCCTGAAGGTGCCGGTGCTGCCGCGCGAGACGGCCGGAGTGCCCCAGTCGACCCCGAGCAGCCGCAGCCGGTGCAGCAGACGGCTGCGTCCCGCGTCGGTCTCCTTGCGCAGATCCAGCTCCAGCTCGCGCTCCTGCGCCTCGGGCTTGAGCCGCAGCGAGCGCTGGGTGCGCGTCAGATCGCGCTGGAGCGGCACCGCCGGAGCGGACTCGGGGACTTCGCCCAGGATGTCGCCGACCACGAGCCGGTCCCGTACGAGCGCGATCGGCACATCGGAGCCGTCGCACATCACCGCCCTTACGGCGTCGAGGGTCTCGGCGAGCCCGGCGAGCGGACGTCCCCGCATGGCGGCCAGGGTTTCGGCCAGCCTTACGGCCTCGATGACATGGGCCGAGGAGACCGCGAAGTCCTCGTCCCGCAGCAGCCCGGCGACCTTGGTGAGCCAGCGCTCGACCGGCCGGTCCGGGGCGTGGAAGAGATGGTCGTACCAGCCGGGCGAGGTGATGCCCGCCCCGTATCCGCTGTGCCGGGCCAGCCGGCGGTGCGTCCACGGCACCCAGCTGATCTCGGTCTTGACCTTGGGCAGCCCCTTGAGGAGCTTCCGGTCGGCGGTCGCGGTGGTCCGCTCCCCCAGCGCCGGTACGTGCCAGGCCCCGCAGACGACCGCGACCTCGTCCCCGAACTCCCGCCGCGCCTCGCGCAGCCGCAGCCGCATATGGGCCTCGCGCACGGTGTCGTCCTCGTGCCCGCCGTGCCCGTACTCGGCGCGCAGCGCCGCCATGGCCTCCGCCACGGCCGTGAACGCCTCGGCGCCGCCGCTGCCGCGGTGCTCGATGACGTCCTCCCACCAGCGCTCCGGGTCGTCGTATCCGGCCGCCTCGGAGAGGACGGCCAGCGGATCGACGCGCATCCGCTCGGCGGAGGCGGCGGCCGGGGCGGCCTGGTCGTCCTCGTCGGCCGCCTCAGCCTCGAGGCCAGGCGGGCCAACCGGGGCCGAGGGACCGGCCGGATCGGGCGGACCGGCCGGGGTCGGCTCGGCCACCGAAACGGGCGGACCGGCCGGGGCGACCTCGGCCACCGGGGGCTTCTTCGCCGCCATGGCCAGCGAGTTGGCCGCCGGGAGATCGATGAACCGCACCGGAACCTCATGGGCCAGCGCCCACTGGATGGCCGCCCACTCCGGGGAGAACCCGGCCAGTGGCCAGAACCCGGCGCGCCCCGGGTCGTCCGCGGCGTGGGCGAGCAGCGCCACCGGCGGACGCATGTCCTTCTCGGCGGCGAGCCCCACGATCGCGTCCGCCTCCGGCGGCCCCTCGAGCAGCACCACGCGCGGCGGGCACGCGTCCAGCGCGGCCCGCACCGCCCGCGCCGACCCGGGCCCGTGGTGCCGCACGCCCAGCAGCAGCGGGCCCGTGGGCCACGCCCGTGGGGCGCCCGTCATGCGGTCACCTCTCGGCACGCGCGGTAGAAGTCCTTCCAGCCGTCGCGCTCACGGACCACCGTCTCCAGGTACTCCTGCCAGATGACGCGGTCGGCCGCCGGGTCGCGGACGACCGCGCCCAGGATGCCCGCGGCCACATCGCCCGACCTGAGCACGCCGTCGCCGAAGTGGGCGGCGAGGGCGAGGCCGCCGGTGACCACGGAGATGGCCTCGGCCGTGGACAGCGTGCCCGAGGGCGACTTGAGCTTCGTACGGCCGTCACCGGTCACTCCGTCGCGCAGCTCGCGGAAGACCGTGACCACCCGGCGGATCTCCTCGACGCCCTCCGGGAGCTCCGGGAGCTCCAGCGAGCGGCCGATCTGGGCGACGCGGCGGGAGACGATGTCGACCTCGTCCTCCGGGGTCGCGGGCAGCGGCAGCACGACCGTGTTGAAGCGGCGGCGCAGGGCGCTGGAGAGCTCGTTGACCCCGCGGTCGCGGTCGTTGGCGGTCGCGATCAGATTGAAGCCGCGGACCGCCTGGACCTCCTCCCCCAGCTCCGGGATCGGCAGCGTCTTCTCGGAGAGGATGGTGATCAGCGTGTCCTGCACATCGGCCGGGACGCGCGTCAGCTCTTCCACGCGCGCGGTCATGCCGTCCGTCATCGCGCGCATCACCGGGCTGGGCACGAGCGCGTCCCGGCTCGGGCCGTGGGCAAGGAGCTGGGCGTAGTTCCACCCGTACCGGATGGCCTCCTCGGGCGTCCCGGCGGTGCCCTGGACCAGCAGGGTCGAGTCACCGCTGACCGCCGCCGCCAGATGCTCCGAGACCCATGTCTTGGCGGTGCCGGGCACGCCCAGCAACAGCAGGGCGCGGTCGGTGGCGAGGGTGGTGACGGCGACCTCGACGATGCGGCGCGGGCCCACGTACTTGGGTGTGATCACGGTGCCGTCGGGCAGCGTGCCACCGAGCAGATAGGTGGCGACCGCCCACGGCGACAGCCGCCAGCGTGCGGGGCGCGGGCGGTCGTCGGCGGCGGCCAGCGCGCTCAGCTCGGCGGCGAAGGCGACCTCCGCGTGCGGACGCAGCCCTTCCGCGGCTCCGGCGGCCGCTGCCGCCCCGCTCGTATCGGTGGATTCGGTTCCGGGCACAGTGACGGTCACAGCTCCCCCACGACTCGTTTCCTCGTTCCGTTTCCGGACGCGTGAACCACACTGCACCACCCCACTGACAACCGGCGCTCCGTCAGCGAACGCCCAGGTCAAGGCAATTGTCAGTGGGTGCCCGTACCGTCGCAGACATGAATCCGCAGGGGGAACGCTGGACGGCGGAGCAGGTGCTGGCCCTGGCTCCTGACGCCGCGTCGCGCACGGCGGGCGGCAAGCTCGCCGCGGCCGGCAGGTGGTCGGGCGCGGGCGCGCACGGGTCGGCGGTGTGGGGGCTGTGCGCGGGCAGCGGCAGCAAGCCGTACCAGACGGTGGTCGATCTGAACGGGCCCGGCTATCGGTGCAGTTGCCCGAGTCGGAAGTTCCCGTGCAAGCACGCGCTGGGTCTGCTGCTGTTGTGGGCGTCCGGCGAGGGGGGCGTGCCCACGGGCGGGGAGTCGCCGGAGTGGGCCGAGCAGTGGCTCGGCGACCGGCGGGAGCGGGCCGAAAAGCTCGCCGCCGGGGCCCGGGATGGGGGCACGGGCCCCGGCGGCGGGGCGGGGGACGGCGCGGGGAAAGGGGGGAGCGGAGGCGCGGCCGGCCCGGAGGCGGCGCGCCGCCGCGCCGAGCGGCGGGCCCAGCGCATCGCCGCGGGTGCCACGGAGTTGGAGCGACGGCTCGCCGATCTGCTCCGCGACGGTCTGGCCTCCGCCGACCGCGCCGGGTACGGGGTGTGGGACGAGACGGCCGCACGGATGATCGACGCCCAGGCTCCGGGCCTCGAGGCGCGGGTGCGGGAGCTGGCGGCGATTCCGTCGTCCGGTCCGGGGTGGCCCGCCCGGCTGCTGGAGGAGTGCGCGCTGGCCCATCTGCTCAACCGGGGCTTTCTCCACCTGGACCGCCTCCCGGAGAAGCTGGCCGCCACCACGCGCACCCGCGTGGGGCTCACCACACCGGTGGCCGAGCTGCTGGCCACGGAGGAGGCGATCCGGGACCGCTGGCTGGTCCTGGGCCGCCAGGACGGTACGGACGGCAGGCTGACCACGCGCCGGATCTGGCTGCGGGGCGAGCGTACGCACCGTATGGCGCTGCTGCTCTCGTTCAGCGCCCCCGGCCAGTCCCCCGAGCTCGCGCTGCCCACCGGCCTGGTGCTCGACGCGGACCTCGCGTATTACCCGGCGGCGCGGCCGCTGCGGGCGGCGATCGGCACCCGGCACGAGGAGACGGCGGAGGCCGCGCCTCCTACGGCGCCTCCCGCCGCTGAGGGGTGCGATGTGCCTGGGGCCCCCGAGGGGTGCGATGTCGAGACCGCGCTCGCGGCCTATGGGGCGGCGCTCGGGGAGGATCCATGGCTGGACGGCTGGCCGGTGGTGCTCGCCGATGTGGTGCCGGTCCCGGGGGACGACGGATGGCAGCTGGCGGACGAGCGGAGCGGCTCGGCGCTGCCCGTCGATCCGCGCTGCGCGGGGCGCACCGATCTATGGCAGCTGATGGCGATATCCGGCGGTGGCCCGGTCACCGTCTTCGGGGAGTGCGGGCATCGCGGCTTCTCCCCCATCACCACCTGGGACCCGACCCCCGTCTCGCTCATCGGCACGGCAGCGCAGGGAGGCACCCGTTGACCAGTACGACGCCCATCGCGTCCAGCACGTCCGCCGCATCCGGCCCTTCCGTCGCGTCCGCCGCGTCCAGCACGCCCACCGCGTCCAGCGCGTCCGCCGCATCCGGCCCTTCCGCCGCGTCCAGCACGTCCGTCGCATCCGGCGCGTCCGTCGCGTTCAGCGCGTCCGCCGCGTCCAGCACACCCACCGCGTCCAGCACGTCCGCCGCATCCGGCCCTTCCGTCGCGTCCGCCGCGTCCAGCACGCCCACCGCGTCCTGGGACGATCTTGTCGCGGCCGCGCTGCTCGGGACCGAGCGGCGCACTCCGCCCGTCGCGCCGCGCCCCGGGCAGGACGCGCCGTCCGCCCTGCTGGACGCGGCCGCGCTCAGCACGGTGCGGCGGCGGGCCGGGCTGGGGCCGGGCGCCCGAGGATCCGCGGCCGGCGCTGCCCACGGCCGCCCGCAGCAGGCTGGCGCTGCTGCTCGCCGACCGTTCGGCGCCGGGGCGCGGTGGTTCACGCTCCGCGCCGGACCTCGCGGAACTGCTGCCGCAGTGGCTCGCGCTGGCCAATCACCACAGCTATCGAGTGCCCGACGCGCTGCTCCCGGCGCTGCTCGACGCGGCCCGCGCCCGCACCGATCTGCGGGCCGAGGCGCTGACGCTCGGCGGGCCGCGTGCGCTGTGGCTGGCCCGGCTCAACCCGGACTGGAAGTTCGCGCTGCGGGGCGCGACGGGTCGGGCGTCCACGGCCCACCCGGAGCCGTCCTCCGAGGCCGCCGCCGCACCGGACGAGGAACAGCGGCTGTGGGAGGAGGGGTTGTTCGCCGAGCGGGTGTCGCTGCTGGCGGCGGCCCGCCATCGCGACCCGGCGGCGGGGCTGGCGCTGCTCAGCGGCACCTGGTCGACCGAGCGGGCCGAGGACCGGCTGATGTTCCTGGACTCGCTGCGCGACGATCTCTCCCCGTCCGATGAGCCGTTCCTCGAACAGGCGCTGTCCGACCGCAGCCGGAACGTCCGGGCGACCGCCGCCGAGCTGCTCTCCGCGCTCCCCGGCTCGGCGCTCGCAGCGCGGATGGCCGAGCGGTCGCGACACTGTGTGTCGCTGACCGGGGATGAGCCGACCGCTGGAGCGCCGACCGCCGACGGGTCGACCCACGAGGGGTCGGCCCACGACGGGCTGACCCACGACGAGCCGACGGCCGCCGAACGGACACCCCGGATAACCGTCCGCCCGCCGGACGAGTGCGACAGCGGAATGCAGCGCGACGGCATCGTGCCCAAGCCGCCCTCCGGCCGGGGGGAACGGTCCTGGTGGCTGGGTCAGTTGGTGGAGGCGACCCCGCTGGACCGCTGGACCGAGTGGTTCGGCGGCCGCGGACCCGCCGAGATCGTGGCGCTGCCCGTCGCGGACGGCTGGCAGGCGGATCTCCACGCGGCCTGGTGCCGGGCCGCCGTGCGGCAGCGCAGCGCCGAGTGGTGCCGTGCGCTGCTCGGCACCCCGGCGGTCGCGCCGGTCACCGCCGGGGAGGCGGCCCCCGCCGCCTGGCGCGACCCGGCGAAGCTGCTCTCCGCGCTGCCCTCCCGGGAACGGGCGGAGTGGGTGGCCGAGTTCATCGCGTCCCATGGCCTCTCCGACGCCTTCCGGCTGCTCGGGGTGTGCACGGTCCCCTGGGCCGAGCCGCTGGGCCGGGCCGTCGTCGACGCCCTGGACATCGCCCGCGACGCGGGCAGCTATCCCTGGAGCTTCAGCGGCGTCATGGGCCTGGCGGAGCGCTGCCTGGACCCGACTCAGGCGGACCGCCTCGAAGTGCTGACGGCGATACCGGACGAGAGGGAGGGAGCGGCCCCGGGCGCCGGGGGCTACTGGGCGGAGGCATTCCAACGCCTGGTGGGCACACTCCGGCTCAGAGAAGCGATGCGAGCAGAGCTCGACCCGACGTGACCCGGACCGGGCTCGGGCTCATGGAGTGCCCCGGCTCCGGGCCCGGAGCACGAGGGGCCCGGAGCACGAAGGGCCCGGAGCACAAAGGGCCCGGAGCACGAAGGGCCCGGGGCACGAGGGGCCCGGGGCGAGAGAGCGGTGCGGCGGCTCAGGCGGCTACCGGGCGAACGTTTTTGCGGACCCAGTCGACGATGGCTGTCGTGGTCGCGCCCGGAGTGAAGATCTCGGCGACGCCCTGCTCCTTGAGCGGGGGGATGTCCGCCTCGGGGATGATCCCGCCGCCGAAGACCTTGATGTCCTCCGCGTCGCGCTCCCGCAGCAGCTCCAGCACCTTGGTGAACAGGGTCATATGGGCACCCGACAGGATGGACAGCCCGATCGCGTCGGCGTCCTCCTGGATCGCGGTGTCGACGATCTGCTCGGGGGTCTGGTGGAGCCCGGTGTAGATGACCTCCATGCCCGCGTCGCGCAGTGCCCGCGCGATCACCTTCGCACCACGGTCATGGCCGTCCAGTCCCGGCTTGGCCACCACTACACGGATCGGACCGGTCACACCCATCGCAGCCTCCAAGCCGTCGCACGCCCGCCCACATCGACGTGAACGAACGTTATCCCCAGCATCCCCTACCCGCAGTTTCGCGGCGCGCGGCGAGGGGGAAATCACACGTGGGACATGTGCACTCGGGCCGGCCACATCAGGGGAGCCGCAGCGGGGACCGTCGCACCGCGCAGCGCCGCCGCGAGCCGCATGGCGCCGCGGTGCGACGGGCGGTCCCGCGTCATGCGGTCACAGCGCCATCCACGACATCCCTATCGCACCCCTGTTGTCCGCACATCCACTCGTGCGTCAGATGTGCCCGGACTCCTCGGCGATAACGGAGTTGCGGCAGCCTGCCCCCGATTGCCGTACGCGATTCATCGCTTTCCGGAGCGATGTGGATCAGTTGATGATCCCGAAGGAGACGGCCCGGATAGACCATCCGGATGTGATCTCCCGCAACATCCGCGTCAACGGAATCGGACATCTCGCCCTGGCGGTGCATTTCTCCGTCGCCGCCCGTATCCACGGGGCCCTGGACGCCGCCGACGAGGCGCCGACGGACGCCTCTAGCGCGGTTCCCGATGGTTCGGAAGCCTCGGAATTGCCGAACGTCAATCGAACATCCGGCCAAGGAAGCACGTACAGTCAGCCGAAAGACGGCCAAATGCCCTTTGCCGAGATGCTCAAAACTCACGGAAGATTGTCGCTGCCGCGTACCGCCGGGTACAGTCGCCGCTAATTCTCCTGCAGCCGAGGCGAAAGAGAAGTTGGTGGTGAACGACCGTCACCCGTCGGGGGCCTCTCCGACCGTCCCCGCTCCCGACGCCTCGTATCCGTACGGCGAGGCCTACGGTCAGCGGCAGGACACAGCGCACGGCTACGTCGGGTACGACGGGTACGACGGGTACTCCACCGGCAACTTCGCCCACCTGGCCACCGCCTACGGGGACGGTGACCCGCTCTACGGCGACGGCGACCCGCTCTTCGGCGCGCTTCCGGGCGCCTACGACGGCGGCCAGGGCACCCACAGCGGTCAGTACGACGCCTCGCAGTGGGCCACGGCCGACCAGCACCACCAGACCGGGTCGTACGCCACCGGCCACTACGACCTGGGCCACGAGACCGGCCAACACGGCACCGGTGACCACGGCACCGGTCACTACGACACGGCCCATTACGACTCCGGCGCCTACGACACCACCGCGATGTGGGCCGCCTCCGGCTATCACCTGCCGACCGGCATCCCCGCCCAGCAGGACGCCGAGACCGGCGCCCAGTGGGACATCGGCGCCTGGGACACGGGCGCCACCGGCCACACCGAGCTGCCGGAGCAGTGGGACCACGGCGCGGGGTACGAGGCCGAGGCGTACACCTCGGGCGTGGACACCGGTCAGACCCAGGTCTGGGACACCTCCGGCTACGGGACCGTGGACGAGGCGCAGTACGACCACTCCGGGCTGAACCAGCAGGGACTCGACCAGCAGGGGCTCGACCACCACTCCGGCTTCGATCAGCCCGAGCACGAGCACGAGCCCAACGCCTACGACCAGAACGCCGCGTTCGAGCAGACGGCCGTCTTCGAGCAGGCCGTCATCCCCGAGCAGCCCGGCGCGTTCGAGCACACCGCCGTCTTCGAGCCGGTCAACGAGGCCGACCGGCCGTACGACGACCCCGGTCCCGAAGCGGAGCCTGAACCCGAGGCGGCGGTCATGCGGGAATCCGCCCCCTCCCCTCGCCGGGAGGTGAACCGCGGCCGCCGCCGTACCCCCTCGCCCCGCCCCAAACGCTCCGCGCTCCTCACCGTCGCCGTCCCCTCCGTCTGCGCCCTGGGCGTCACCGCCGTGGCCGCCGCCTCGGTCAGCGGCGTGGGGAGCGACAAGAAGGACGAGTCCACGACTCAGGCCGCCCCCGACACCGCGGCGGCACCCGTGAAGCCCTCCGTCGCCAACAGCAAGCTGGACTCCCAGCTCGCCGGGGTCCGCGAGGGCGCCGACGACTTCCGCGACCGCGCCAGCCGCACCCAGGAGCGGATCGACCTCCAGGCACGCCAGGCCGCCGAGAAGAAGCGCAAGGCGGCCGAGGCGGCGCGCAAGGAGGCACTGCGCCCGAAGTTCGCGCTGCCCGTCGCCCAGCACGGCCTGAGCGCCATGTTCGGCCAGGCCGGTATCAACTGGATGTCGGTGCACACCGGTATCGACTTCCCGGTGAGCTACGGGACGCCCGTGATGGCGGCCACCGACGGCACCGTAAGGACGCAGTGGAACGACGCCTACGGCAATATGGTCGTTCTGACCAGCCCGGACGGCACGGAGACCTGGTACTGCCACCTCAGCAGCGCCAAGATCCGCTCCGGGACCGTCAAGGCCGGGGAGAACATCGCGTACTCCGGGAACTCCGGGAACTCCACCGGTCCGCATCTGCACTTCGAGGTGCACCCCGGCGGGGGCGCGGCCATCGACCCGCTGCCCTGGCTGCGCGGCAAGGGCCTCGACCCGACCTGACCGGGGCGGCCTTCCGGCTCCGCCCGCCGTAGCGCGCCCACCTCGACCGGCGCGCTAAAGCCTCGGCGTCCAGCCCCCGAAGCCCCCCCGGCCCCCAGCCCCCGGCCCCCGCGAGCCCCCGCTACAGCTTCTCCACCGGTGCGTACCGCAGCAGCAGCCGCTTCGGCTTCTCGTCGCCGAAGTCGATCGTCGCCTCCGCGTTGTCCCCGCTGCCCTTGACCGCCACCACCGTGCCGAGCCCGAACGTGTCATGGGTGACCCGGTCGCCGATGGCCAGGGCGACCACCGGGCGCTCCTGGGCCCGCCGGGTGGCGAACCCGCTGCCCCCGGTGCGCGAACGCGACGTCGACAGACCGGACGACAGCCCCGACGGCGGGGTCGAGGCGATGCCGCCCATGGACGCCGACGGGGTGGCGGGCCCGGTGCGCCGCCAGCGCACATACTGGTCCGGGATCTCCTCCAGGAAGCGGGAGGGCGGGTTGTACGCGGGCTGTCCCCAGGCGCTGCGCATCGTCGAGCGGGTCAGATAGAGCCGCTCGCGGGCGCGGGTGATCCCGACATAGGCCAGCCGCCGCTCCTCCTCCAGCTCCTTGGTCTGGCCGAGGGCTCGCATATGCGGGAAGACGCCGTCCTCCATGCCGCTGAGGAAGACGACCGGGAACTCCAGGCCCTTCGCCGTGTGCAGGGTCATCAGCGTGATCACGCCGGAGCCCTCGGTGTCCTCGTCGGGGATCTGGTCGGAGTCGGCGACGAGCGCGACCTGCTCCAGGAAGTCCGCGAGGGTGCCGGGGTTCTCCTCGCCGCGGTCCTGCTCGAACTCCAGGGCCACGGCGGCGAGCTCCTGGAGGTTCTCGATCCGGGTCTCGTCCTGCGGATCGGTGGACGCCTGGAGCTCGGCCAGATAGCCGGTGCGCTCCAGCACCGCCTCCAGGACGGTGGCCGGGCCCGCCCCGGACTCCACGATGGTGTGCAGCTCCTCCATGAGCGTGTTGAACCGCTTGACGGCGTTGGCCGAGCGGGCCGCCATGCCGTATGCCTCGTCGACCCGGCGCAGCGCCTGCGGGAAGGTGATCTTCTCGCGCAGCGACAGCGCGTCGATCATGGCTTCCGCGCGCTCGCCGATGCCGCGCTTGGGCACGTTCAGGATCCGGCGCAGCGGGACGGAGTCCTCGGGGTTGGCCAGCACCCGCAGATAGGCGAGGACGTCCCGGACCTCCTTGCGCTCGTAGAAGCGCACACCGCCGACGACCTTGTACGGCAGCCCGACGCGGATGAAGACCTCTTCGAAGACACGGGACTGGGCGTTGGTGCGGTAGAAGACCGCCACGTCCCCGGCCTTGGCGTCGTCCGCGTCCGTCAGCCGGTCGATCTCGTCGGCGACGAACTGGGCCTCGTCGTGCTCGGTGTCGGCCACATAGCCGGTGATCTCGGTCCCGGCGCCGGCCTCCGTCCACAGGTTCTTCGGACGGCGGTTCTCATTGCGCTCGATGACCGCGTTGGCCGCGCTCAGAATGGTCTGGGTGGAGCGGTAGTTCTGCTCGAGGAGGATCGTCCGCGCGGTGGGGTAGTCCTCCTCGAACTGGAGGATGTTACGGATCGTGGCGCCCCGGAAGGCGTAGATCGACTGGTCGGCGTCGCCCACCACGCACAGCTCGGCGGCCGTGGTCTCCTCGGTGTCGGTGCCCACCAGCTCGCGCACGAGTGTGTACTGCGCGTGGTTGGTGTCCTGGTACTCGTCCACCAGGACGTGCCGGAAGCGGCGGCGGTAGTGCTCGGCGACGTCCGGGAACGCCTGGAGCAGATTGACCGTGGTCATGATGATGTCGTCGAAGTCCAGCGCGTTGGCCTCGCGCAGCCGCGCCTGGTACATCACATACGCTTCGGCCAGCGTCTTCTCAAAACCTCCCCCAGACTCCGTCCGGGAGGTGCCCCCTGCCGCCTGCCCGGCGAAGGTCTCCTCGTCGATCAGCTCGTTCTTGAGGTTGGAGATCTTGGCGCTGAAGGACTTCGGCGGGAACCGCTTGGGGTCGAGATCCAGATCCCGGCAGACCAGCGACATCAGCCGCTTGGAGTCGGCCGCGTCGTAGATCGAGAACGACGAGGTGAAGCCCAGCTTCTTCGACTCCCGGCGCAGGATGCGGACACAGGCGCTGTGGAAGGTGGACACCCACATGGCGTTGGCCCGCGGGCCGACGAGCTCCTCGACCCGCTCCTTCATCTCGCCCGCCGCCTTGTTGGTGAAGGTGATGGCGAGGATCTGGCCGGGGTGGGTGGAGCGGGCGCCGAGCAGATAGGCGATGCGGTGGGTGAGCACCCGGGTCTTGCCGGATCCGGCGCCCGCGACGATCAGCAGCGGCGAGCCGGTGTGCTCCACGGCGGCCCTCTGCTGCTCGTTCAACCCCTCGAGCAGGGCGGACGGGTCCACGACGGGCCGGGCCGCGCCGTCCCGGTAGTGGCCCTCCCTGGGCACGGGCGCGTCGAAATCGCCGCTGAAGAGGTGATGCGGCACGTCCTCGGCACCACCGTGGCCAGGGTGCGCCGAATCCTCGGGCGGCGGTGGCCGCTCCTCGTCCGAAGGAGGCCCGAGGTCCGCCAGGAAGCTGTCGTCAAAGAGGCTGCTCATCGCTCCCCGAGTCTAGGCCGCCCCACTGACAGCCGATGCCCGAACATCACGAAACGGTTTCGGGCATAACGGTCACCAGTCTTCACAGGAGCCCCACGTGTTGGCTACCGTCCTGCCTCAGGCGGCCCGGAGGACCCGTCGGCGAACCACGTCGGCACGGGCGGCCTCCGCCGAGTCCGGTACGCCGTGAGGCGCCCGGAGCCGGGGACCCAACAACGCAAGACCGGGGTGAATCGGCCCGAAACGGTGCAGCACGGACAGTGCCGCCCGGACACGGCCGTAGGGCAACCTTCCGTACCGCCCGAACCCGACAGCTAACCCGGTAGGCGGTCCACGGAAGGAGTCGCCTCCCTTGGCGTCGCACCGCAAGCCGCGGAGCCGAATACCCGCCCCGCTCACCGGTCACAGCCGCCGTACGGCCGTCGGGTTCACCACGGCCGCCCTCGCATCCGTCACCCTCCTCTCCCAGTCGGCCAACGCCGCGCCCACCGACCCCAAGCCGGCCGCCCAGTCGATCGAGCAGGTGAAGGAGAAGGTCGACACCCTGTACCACCAGGCGGAGACCGCCACCCAGCGCTACAACGCCGCCAAGGAGCGCACCGACCAGCAGCGGGCCAAGGTCGACAAGCTGCTGGACTCCGTCGCCCAGCGCACCGAGAAGCTCAACGAGGCGCGGCGCATGCTCGGCACCTACGCCGCCGCCCAGTACCGCGACGGCGGAATGGCCCGCTCCGCCGCGACCCTGCTGTTCTCCAACGACCCGCAGGACGTCTTCGACCAGTCGCATCTGATGGACCGGATGACCGGTCGGCAGAAGCAGGCCGTCGACGACTTCCAGAAGCAGCGGGTGAAGGCCGCCAAGGAGCGCGGTAAGGCCAGCGAGAGCCTCGCCTCGCTGACCGCGTCCCAGAAGCAGCTGAAGGTCCAGAAGAAGACCGTCCAGGACAAGCTGACCGAGGCGCGGCGGCTGCTGGCGAATCTGACCGCCAAGGAGAAGGCGCGGCTGGCGGCGATCGAGAAGAAGAAGGCGGAAGAGGCCCGCCGCAAGGCCGCCGAGCTGGCCGAGAAGCAGCGGCAGGAGGCGGCCGCGCGCGAGAAGCAGGAGCAGCGGAACGCGGGGGGCTCCGGTTCGACGGCGCCCTCCACGCCCTCGGCGCCTGCCAACAGCTCCAAGGCGGCCCAGGCCATCGCCTTCGCCAAGGCGCAGCTCGGCAAGCCGTACGTCTGGGGCGCGACCGGGCCCAGCTCCTTCGACTGCTCGGGGCTGACGCAGGCGGCCTGGAAGTCCGCCGGGATCTCGCTGCCGCGCACCACCTGGGACCAGGTGAAGACCGGTACGCGGGTCTCGACGTCCCAACTCCAGCCGGGTGATCTCGTCTTCTTCTACGACGACATCAGCCATGTCGGCCTCTACATCGGCGACGGGATGATGATCCACGCGCCGAAGCCGGGCGATGTGGTGAAGAAGGCGCCGATCACGGAGATGCCGATCTACGGGAGCGTGCGGCCCTCGTAGGGCCCCCTGATCCTGACGATGCCGCCGCCCGGGGCCGGACCCCGGGCAGCGGCATCGTCATCGGCTCAGCGGCGCCGTCAGCGCCTCAGGGGCGCCGTCAGCGCCTCAGGTGCCGGGCTTGCGCCCGTAGACGTACACGTCGTCGCCGTTCTTCAGCAGGCTCCAGTACTTCTTGGCGTCGCCCTTACGCATGTTGACGCAGCCGTGGGAGCCGGGCGGTGACCATACGCTGCCTTCGATCGAGTGAAACGCCTGGCCGCCGTCGAAGAACTGGCTGTAGGGCATGGCGACCTTGTAGAGCGTCGACCAGTGGTTGATGTTCCGCCAGTAGACCCTCTTCAGCCCGGTGCGGGTCTCGAAGCCGTCCCGCCCGGATCGCACCGGCACCGGCCCGTAGACCAGCCGGGAGCCGTCCTGGACCCAGCTCAGCTGGCGGGTGAGGTCGACGCAGGCGATGCGGCCCTTGTTGGTCGGGCACTTCTTCGCCGCGTTCGGGTTGTGCCCGGCGGCCTTCTGGGCGCTGATGAGGCTCATCACCCCCGAGGTGATCGGGCCCGCGTAGCCGATCGTCGGGCTGATGCCGTGGTCGATCTGGAACTTCTGGATCGCCAGACAGTCCGCCCGCGACTGCCGACCGTCCACGG
Source organism: Streptomyces javensis (assembly GCF_039525925.1). Taxonomy (NCBI): domain Bacteria; kingdom Bacillati; phylum Actinomycetota; class Actinomycetes; order Kitasatosporales; family Streptomycetaceae; genus Streptomyces; species Streptomyces javensis. The sequence continues at coordinate 126,207 of NZ_BAAAIF010000006.1, forward strand.
GACGGCCCAGGAAGCGCTCGGCCTGCCGCTGGTACGGCCCCGCGGTGGTGGTGCACGACGACGCGGCCATGCTCACCGGTGTCACCGCGCCGGCCGACCGGCCCAGCGGCCGTGCCTGAGCCTGCGCCGGACCGGCGACGGCCACCGCGAGCGGCACCGCCATCCCTGCCAGCCCCAGCGCGACGCCCACGCGCCGCCTATGACTTCTGACTGCCCCCACTACCCCCATTGGCCACTCCTCTCGACTGCCTCGCTCTTTACTAAGACAGCTCGCGAGTGCAAACGGTTGCCTCGGGATCGTGTCGCGTTGTCGTGGGATTACCCCCAGAACATTCGTTCGTCAGGTCCACAGCACGGCGATGAAGATGTTTGCCGTCGTCAAGGCACCCACCGCGCCGAAGGCGGCCGACTCTACCTTCTCCTCGTCGCGCTTCACATAGACCAGGCCGAGAATAACGACCAATAGCGCCAGCTTTACGCCGATTTTGATGGTGTTGACGCTGTTGTCGTCCGCCTGGTTGAGCCCGACCAGCGCCACGCCGGTCACCAGCATGGTCAACGCGCCGTGCAGCATCGCCGGGATCATCCGGGCCTCGCCCGCGCGCGCGGCTTTGAGCTGCGAGAAGAAGCCGCCGAGCAGCGCACCGATGCCGACGATGTGGAGGCCGACGAACAGGTGAATGAGTACGTCCATGGCTCCGGAGACTAGCCGCGCTCATATCATCGCCCGGCACTCGGGTGGGGCCCTATCACCGCTTCGATCACGGCCGCCCCACACTTCCGACCACCCCACTCGCCGGACGATCAGCAGCCGTCACGGGAGCGACGAAATCCGTGCACTCCCGTTCAATCCCCCGCACGGCACCCGCTTTCCGGCCTAGCTTCCTCCTCCAGGTGGCAGTCCGCTTCCCGTCAACCGAGGGTCCCCGCCTCATGGCGGACTGCCACCTGCCCGTCCGTTCCCCACAAGGGTCCAGGATCTGCCGAATGTCCTGGATTGCCCGAACTGGCTTGCCCAAGAAAGACCAGGTGAACCGCCGCAGTGGCGTCGCACAGGAAGCCCAAGCAGCGCTCGCTCACCAGCGGCACCGCCCGCGCGGCCGCGCTCCTCGCCCTCACCGGCGCCGCGTCCGCCACCCTCCTCAACGGCACCGGGCACGCCGAGAACCGCCTCACCCCCGCCCAGGTGAAGGCGAAGGTCGACGAGTACCAGCGGGAGGCCGAGGAGGCCACCGAGCGGTACAACGGCGCGAGGGAGAAGGCCGACAAGGCCCGCCGGACGCTGGAGGCGCTGCGCGATCAGGCCGCCCGCCGCACCACCCGGCTCAACACCGCGCGCAACGCCCTCGGGGCCTTCGCCACCGCCCAGTACCGCTCAGGGACGATCGCCCCGGCCCTCCAGCTCGCCCTGTCCTCCTCCCCCGACCAGTACCTTCAGCGCGCCTCGCTCGCCGAGCGCGCGGGGAGCCGCCAGGCCGCACTGATCGCCACGATCGGCCGTCAGGAGCGGAAATTACGCCAGGTCCGCGGCGAGGCGGCCGACCGCCTCGCCGCTCTGCGCGCCTCCCGGGCGGCCGCCGCCCACCACAAGCGGACCGTCCAGGAGAAGCTCGCCGCCGCCGATCGCCTGCTCGACCGGCTGACCCTCGAGCAGCGGCAGCGCCTGCTGGCGGCGCGGGACGGCGACAAGGCCGCCGGCTCCCCCGCCCCCGCCGCGGGCCGCGCCGCCCGCGCCGTCTCCTACGCGTACGCGGCCCTCGGCAAGCCGTATGTGTGGGGCGCCACCGGCCCCCACGGCTACGACTGCTCGGGGCTCACCCAGGCCGCCTGGCGCGCCGCCGGGGTCGCCCTGCCCCGCACCACGTACACCCAGATCAACGCCGGACAGCGGATCACCCGGGACCAACTGGCCCCCGGCGACCTGGTCTTCTTCTACTCCGGCATCAGCCATGTCGGCCTCTACATCGGCGGCGGCCGCATGATCCACGCGCCGCACCCCGGGGCCCCGGTCCGACTGGCCTCCGTGGCGGACATGCCCTTCGCGGGGGCGGCCCGCCCGGCGTAGCGGTGCCGAGCCCACCAGGCAGACTGGCCGCATGCCACACGATGCCGACCTCAGCGCCCGCCCCTCCGTCGTGCTGTCGGGATACGGCCCGGTGGGCCGGGCCTACGCCGAGCGGCTGATCGGCGGCCCGCTGCCGCTGCGGCTCCCCGCCGTGCGCACCAGCGCGGCCGAGGGACTGCCGCCGGAGCCGCGCACCGGCTGGGGCCCGCTGCCGCCGCTCGCCGAGACCCTGGAGCGTACGGGGGCGGCAGTGCTCGCCCAGGCCGTGCCGTCGTCCCCGGCGGTGCGCGAACAGGCCGCCGCGGACGCGCTGTCGGCCCTGCGGCGCGGGGTCCATGTGGTGACCGCCACCAAGAGCCATCTGCTCAGCCACTGGGGCGAGCTGGGCCGGGCGGCGGCCGAGGGCGGCAGCCGCGTCCGGATCTCGGGCGCCACCGGAGCCGCCCTCCCCACCGCCGACCTCGCGCGGATCGGCGTACGCGGCCTCGGCTGCCGTACGCTGCGCGCCTGCCCCAACGGCACCGCCACCTTCGTCCTCGACCGGCTGGCGGACGGCGACGCGCTGCCCGGCGCGGTCGCGGAGGCCCAGCGGCGCGGTATCGCCGAGGCCGACCCGACGGCCGACCTCTCCGGCGCCGACGCGGCCGTGAAGGTACGGCTGCTGGCGGCGCTGCTGTGGGGGTGGGACGCGACGGCCGTAAGGACGGAGGCGGGCCCGGGGATCGACACCGGGACGGCGGAGGCGGCCCGCACGGCTGCCGCGCGGGGCCGCCGTCTGCGGTCGGTCGCGACCGCGAGCGCGGATGAACCGCTCGTCGTCCGCGTCACGTTGGAGGAGACGGAACCCGGCGACCCCCTGTACGCCCTCCGGGGCCCCGAGAAGGCCGCCGTCTACGGCTGCCCCGACGCGGGCGACATCACGGTGAGCGGCGGCCGCTCCAGCCCCCTGGGCGCGGCGCTCGCCATGGTGAAGGACACGCTGGATGTGGCGGTGCCGGTGGGGCACGGGTTCGCCTGAGCGGCGATCTGTCGACGGGGCGCGGGAGCGGCGATTTGTCGGCGGGGCGCGGGGAGTGACGGCGCTCTGTCGGCGGGGCGTCGGTGACGACCGTAAGGCTGACAGCGTTCAGCGTGCGCCCCATTGGGGTCCCGCCCCCCTTACGAACGCCAGGAGCCCCCGTATGCCTTCCGCGGCCCCGACCGAATCCCCGACCGAGCGGTGGGATGTCCACAGCCTTCCACGGGCCGACGGAAAGACCTTTCTGGTGACCGGAGGCAACGCGGGGATCGGGTACTTCGTCGCCGAACAGCTCGCCGGTACGGGAGCCACCGTCGTCCTCGGCAGCCGCGCCCCGGACAGGGCGGACGCCGCCGTGGCCTCGATCCGCTCCCGGGTCCCCGGCGCCCGGGTGCGGCATATCCGGCTGGACCTCGCCGATCTCTCCTCGCTCGAAGCCTCCGCGGAAGCGCTGGGGTCGGACCGCCTGGACGCGGTCGTCCACAACGCGGGGGTGAAGTTCGACCAGCCGACCCGCCGCGAGACCGGGGACGGCCATGAGGCGATGTTCGGCATCAACCACCTCGGGCACTTCGCGCTGACCCACTGGCTGGCACCACTGCTCGCGGCCGCCCCCGAGGGCCGCGTCATCACCACGGGCAGCTTCGCGGCCACATCAGAGCGGCTGGACCTGGACGACCTCGAGAGCACCCGCGACTACGAGCCCGAGCGCACCTATGGACGCTCCAAACTGGCCCAGATGCTCTTCGGTTTCGAACTCGACCGACGGCTGAGGGCGATCGGCAGCACCGTGCGGAGCGTGGTCACCCACCCCGGCGGCGCGCTCGACTCCCTCACCCCGTCCCGCCCGCCCCTGCACGTCCGCACACCCGCCGAACGGCTGCGCGGCCTCCCCGCCGGGATCCTCGTGCAGGGCAAGGACGCGGCCGCCTGGCCCGCCGTACGAGCGGTCCTCGACCCGGCCATCACCGGCGGCGAACTGTGGACCCCCCGCCGCTTCGCCCTCCGCGGCACCCCACGCCGCCGCCCCGTCCGAGGCCACCTGGCCGACGCGGAAGTCGCGGCCCACCTGTGGTCGGCAAGCCGCGACCTGACGGGAGTCGAGCCGGAGTTCAGGCCCTAGTACCACCGTCCACCGGGAGGACCACGCCGGTCACATACGAGGCGCGGTCGCTGAGGAGCCAGGCCGCGGCCTGGGCGATCTCGTCCGGGTCAGCGGCGCGGCGGAGCGGGGCGTGGGCGGTGATCCGCTCGACGACGCCGGGGGACTCCTCCTCCCATGCGCGGATCATCTCGGTAAGGGTGGCACCGGGCGCGATGGCGTTGACGCGGATGCCCTCCGGGCCGTACGTGACGGCGGCGGACTCGGTGAGGCTGTTGACCGCGCGCTTCATGGCTCCGTAGGCGGGGAGTTCGGGGTTGCCCATGAGGCTGCCGACGCTGGAGTTGTTGACGATGGCTCCGGTTCCGGCGGTGGCGCGGATGGCGGCGACCTCGGCGTTCATGGCCAGCCAGGGACCGCGGAGGTTGACGGCGTAGACATGGTCGAAGTCGGCCTGCGGCAGCTGGTCCATCGGGCCCGGCTGCTGGATCGTCGCGCCGTTGTTGAAGGCCACGTCGAGGCGGCCGTACAGCTCCACGGCCCGGTCGACGGCGGCGCGGACGCTCGTCGCGTCGGCCAGGTCGCACACCACGTGATCCGCGGTGCCGCCGACCGCCCGGATCTCCTCGGTGACCGTCTTGAGCTGGTCCTCCGTACGGGCCGCCAGCAGCACCCGGGCGCCCTCCCGGGCGAAGAGGCGGGCCGCGGCGGCGCCGATGCCGCGTCCGGCGCCGGTGATGAAGGCGACCTTGCCGGCCAGGAGGCCGGCGGCCGGGGGGCGGGGCGGGGCTTCGGGGGCTTCGGGGGTGGCGTTCGGTGTGTCGTTCATGTTTCCCAAGCTGCCGCGGGTGCCGGGGCCCAGCCAGGCACCGGCTGTACCTGGCTGAGCGCCCGGCCGTCCGCGCACACTGAGGGCGTGGACAGACGAGAGCTGGCGGCCTTTCTGCGCAGCCGACGTGAGCGGATCACGCCCGCCGATGTGGGGCTGCCCGCCGGGACGCGGCGCCGCACGCCGGGGCTGCGGCGCGAGGAGGTGGCGCAGCTGGCGTTCATCTCGACCGAGTACTACACACGGCTGGAGCAGGCCCGCGCCCCGCGCCCATCCCGCGAGGTGCTGACCGGGCTGGCCCGCGCCCTGCGGCTGGGCGACGCCGAGCGCGATCATCTGCACCATCTCGCGGGCGCCCCGCCGGGCCCGCCGGCCGGGCCCTCCCGCGAGGTGCGGCCGAGCATCGCGAACCTGCTGCGGCGGCTGCCGAACGCGGCGGCGATCGTGCTCTCCGCGACGTACGAGGTGATCGCCTGGAACGAGCTGGCCGCCGCCCTCATGGAGGACTTCTCCGCCCTCTCGCGCCGCGACCGCAACTTCGTCCGCCGCGCCTTCCTCGGACCGCGCCGGGACGGGCGGCGGCTGTACGGGGTGTCGGACACGGACGAGTTCGCCCGGACCTCGGCCCAGGGGCTGCGCGCCGCGGCCGCCCGCTACCCCGACGACCCCGAGGTGACCGAGCTGGTGGCCGAGCTGCGCTCGGGCAGCGAGGAGTTCGCCCGGCTGTGGGACTCCCACGATGTGTCTGCCCGGCCCACCCTGTGCAAGACGCTGCACCATCCGCTCGTCGGGCCCATCACCGTCAACTGCGATGTGCTGGACATCGCCGACCGGGACCAGCGGCTGATCATCTACACCGCCGAGCCCGGCTCACCGGCCGAGGAGGCGCTGCGGCTGCTGTCGGTCGTCGGCACGCAGCGGATGGGGGTGCCGGGCTGAGCCGCAGCGCCCTCCGAGCCGCTGAGGCTCAGACCAGGCGGCGGGCCGTCGCCCAGCGGGTCAGCTCATGGCGGTTGGAGAGCTGGAGCTTGCGGAGCACCGCCGAGACATGGCTCTCGACCGTCTTCACCGAGATGAACAGCTGCTTGGCGATCTCCTTGTAGGCGTAGCCGCGCGCGATCAGGCGCAGCACTTCGCGCTCACGCTGGGTGAGCCGGTCCAGGTCCTCGTCCACGGGCGGGGCGTCGGTGGAGGCGAAGGCGTCGAGCACGAAACCGGCGAGGCGCGGGGAGAAGACCGCGTCGCCCTCGGAGACCCGGAAGATCGCGTCCACGAGGTCGGTGCCGGTGATGGTCTTGGTCACATAGCCGCGGGCGCCGCCGCGGATGACCCCGATGACGTCCTCGGCGGCGTCCGAGACGGACAGCGCGAGGAAACGCACCGGACGGTCCTGGTCGGCCATCATCGAGGCGCTGCGGCGCAGCACCTCGACGCCGCCCCCGCCGGGGAGGTGGACGTCGAGCAGCACGACCTCGGGGCGGGTCGCGGTGATCACGGTCACGGCCTGGTCCACGTCGGCCGCCTCGCCGACCACCTCGACACCGGTCCGGGCCGTCTCCCCGATCTCGGCCTGCACCCCGGTGCGGAACATCCGGTGGTCGTCCACGAGCACCACGCGCACCCGCCGCGCCGCCCCGGCATCGCCCGCCCCCGAGCCTCCGGCACCCCCGGCACCCGCCGGACCGGGCACGGCGCCCGGCACGCCCTGCGCCCCGGGGCCGCTCGCCGCGTTCGTACCGCCCGTCGCGTCGGTCATGTCGTCGCCGCCCTCTCCATCTCCAGCTCCACTTCCGTGCCCCCGTCCGGCGCGGATCTCAGCCGCGCCGTGCCGCCGTTCCGCTGCATCCGGCCGATGATCGACTCGCGTACGCCCATCCGGTCCTCCGGCACCGCGTCCACGTCGAAGCCGGGGCCGCGGTCGCGCACGGAGATGAACACCGTGGCCCCCTCGACCTCGGCGAAGACCTGGACGGCCCCGCCGTCGCCACCGTACTTGGCCGCGTTGACCATCGCCTCGCGCGCCGCCTGGATCTGTGCGCCCAGTTTCTCGTCCAGGGGGCAGTCGCCGACCACCACCACCTCGATCGGGACGCCGTGGTGATCCTCGACCTCCGCCGCCGTCTGCTTCACCGCCTCCGCGAGGGTGTCCGGCTCCTCGGCCTCGTCCTTGCCCGTACCCTCCGGCCGGTAGAGCCACGCGCGCAGCTCCCGCTCCTGGGCGCGGGCGAGCCGGGCCACCTCGCGGGGGTCCTCCGCGTTGCGCTGGATCAGGGTGAGGGTGTGCAGCACGGAGTCATGGACGTGGGCCGCCACCTCCGCCCGCTCCTGCGCGCGGATGCGCATCAGCCGTTCCTCGGAGAGGTCCTGCGTCATCCGCACCACATACGGGCCCGCCAGCAGCGCGATGCCGACAAGGACGGCCAGGGCCGCCTGGAGCACGGCCCCCAGGTGCTTGGCCGAGCCCTGGAGGACGACGATCCCGGACACCCCGGCGGCCACCAGCACCACCCCCGCGGCGCCACGGGCCAGCGGCAGGACCCGCTTGCTGCGGCTGAGCTCGACCCACTGGGCGCGGCGGGCGTTGTCCGCCTGGCGCCAGAAGAGGGCGACGCCCGCGCCGATGAGGAGGAGCGGCCAGATATAGGTGTTGGCGCGGCCCAGGTGGAACCCCTGGACGAAGATCCCCATGCCGACGAAGAGGGCGACCAGCGCGATGATCTGGCCTCGCTCCGGCCTGCGGGCCAGGATCCGGCGGCGGCCGTCGGGGCCCACGGTGGCGAGCGGGCGGGCGGCGGTCGTCTCCACGCCGCCGACGCCGAGCGGGACGATGAACCAGAAGAGCGCGTAGACGAGCGCGCCGAACCCCTCCGCCATGAAGAGCGCGATGAAGACGATCCGCACCCAGGAGACCGGCAGCCCGAGATGGCCCGCGAGCCCGCGTGCCACACCGCCGAGGAGGCGGCCTTCGGCACTGCGGTAGAGCTTGCGCGGGGGTGGCTCGGGGGCCGTGGGGGGCACTGCGGCGGTCATGGCTCGATCGTCACACGTCCGGCCGACAACGGGCATCAGGGTCGCCCCTGATCGTTCCCCGACCCGGGGCCCGGGGCCCCGGGGCCGGGAACCGGGGCCGGGAACCGGGGCCGGGAACCGGGGCCGGGAACCGGGGCCGGGAACCGGGGCCGGGAACCGGGGCCGGGAACCGGAGGTCGGCGAGCCCTGGACCCCGGGTCTCCGTCGTCAGTCGTCCGGGTCGTCAGTCGTCCGGGTCGTCAGTCGTCCGGCGTCGCCCTGCCCGACCGGCGGCGGAGGGCGTAGGTGAGGGCCGAGATCAGGGCCGCGACGCAGAGGCCGCACAGGAGGGCCGGGAGGGCGATTTCCGGCCGGACGTCCCACTCCCCGGCCGCGTCCATCCCGTACGCGGCGGCCACGCCCAGGATCACCAGCCCGGCCACGAGCTTGCCCGGCTCGAACGGATGGCGGGAGCGGTCGGGGGACACCTGCCCCGGCGAGTGACCGCCCGAGTGGTCGGACCGATCACCGAACCGATCACCAAACCGATGACCGAACCGATGACCGGGCCAATGGCCGAACCGATGGTCGGCCCCACGATCGAACCGATGACCGAACGAACGGCGCCTCATGAGCGCTTCACCTCCACCGCACCCAGCCCCATCTCGAGCTTCAGCGAGACCGTCCCCGCGGCCTTGCCGCCGCCCACCGGCTCCAGGGTGAGCTTGCGCTCCCGGCCCGGGCCGATGTCGACGTTGTGCTTGTCCCGCTTCTGGCCCGGCAGCCAGATGTCGCCGATCCCGACCTCGATGTCCAGCCTCACCCGGGCGTCGCGCGGGACCGTCACGGCCAGCTTGCCCGCGCCCATCTCCACCCGGCTGGAGACGGAGCCGCCCGCTTCCAGCGGCAGCCGGTCCAGCTTCAACTCGGCGACACCGCCGCCCAGCTCATAGCCGTCGCGCAGCGACGCCACCGAGGTCGGGGCCCAGGTGCGCCGGGCCCAGTCGGGTGTGACGGCGTCGGGGAGGGCGGCCGCGCCCGCCAGCAGCACGCTCGTCAGCAGTGCGAGGAAGACCGTGCCGCCACCGGCCCGCCCCCAGCGGGAGCTGATGACGAGGGCGAGCCCGAAGACCCCCAGCGCGCAGGCGAACCCGATCTCGAGGCTGGTGCCCAGCGGCTGCGAGGACCACCCCGCCCGCGCCCCCACCACGGCGGCGGCGACCGCCACCAGGAAGGCCCAGCCGCCGATCGAGGCCCGGTCCGGCACCCGGCGGGCCCGCTCCGCCTTCGCCTCCCGCTTGTCGTACGGGCCGTCGTCCGGCCCCCACAGATAGCCGGTCCGCGACCCGGCCCCGGCGCCGAGCGGCCCGGTCGTACCGTCCTTGACGATCGGATCGCGCCACCAGGACGGACCGGGGCCGCCGCGCGTGGGCGGCGCCTTGGTCTCGGGCGGCGCGTCGGCGACGGCCTGGGCCGTGGCCGCGTCCACCGCGCCCACGCTCTCCGCCTGCCGCCGGTGGTGCGACCAATAGCCCGCACCGGCCGCCGCGAGGGCGAGCATGAACGAGAAGTACATGACGCCGCCGTTGTTGAGCATCGACAGGAAGAGCCCGCAGCCCACCAGCGCCACCAGCACCGCCGTCAGCCCAGGGCCCTCGACCCGGCCCGAGAGCAGCCTGCGCCCCTCGTTCTCGTCCTCGCCGTGGAACGGGATCAGCAGCCAGCAGAACCCGTACACGATCAGACCGAGGCCGCCCGCGACGGCCAGCACCGACAGCACCACCCGGAAGATCACCGGGTCCAGATCGCAGTAGCGGCCGAGCCCTCCGCAGACCCCCGAGATCACCTTATGGTCACGACTGCGCCGCAGAGGCGTCTGTGACAGGCGGGAACCGGACGCGGCCTCGGCCTCGTCCGCCACGGTGGGTGCTTCGGTCATACGTCCATGGTGACAACGGGGCCGGTACTCGCGACATCCGGCATGCCCCTAGGTCTTCCCTGAGATCTCCCCGAGGGTCACGGCGGCTATCGTGTCGCATCGAACGTGTGCGGGGAGGGGAAAGCGGTGTCGGACGTAGGCCACCTGATAGCCGGACGTTACCGCCTGGCCGAGAAGATCGGCCGTGGTGGCATGGGCACGGTGTGGCGCGCGGAGGACGAACTGCTGGGCCGCCAGGTCGCGGTCAAGCAGCTGTATGTCTCTCCGCACCTCGCCGAGGACGAGCTGACGACCCTGCACGAACGCACCCGCCGCGAGGCGCGCAGCGCGGCCCGCATCACCCACCCCAACGTGGTTGTGGTGCATGACGTGGTGGACCACCACGGACTGCCGTGCATCGTCATGGAGTACGTGCCCTCCACGACCCTCGCCGACCTGCTGAAGGACGGCGGACGGGTCTCCCCCGACGAGGCCGCCCGCATCGGCCGCGGCATGATCGCCGCGCTGCGGGCCGCGCACGCGGCCGGGGTGCTGCACCGGGACGTCAAGCCCGGCAATGTGCTGCTCGGCCCCGAAGGCCGGGTCGTGCTCACGGACTTCGGCATCGCCATGGCCACCGGCACCTCGACGCTGACCAAGACCGGCGAGGTCGTCGGCTCCATCGACTACATCGCGCCCGAGCGGGTCAGGGGCCGCAAACCCGGCCCCGCGTCGGACCTCTGGGCGCTGGGGGCGACGCTCTATCAGGCGGTCGAGGGGCGGCCGCCGTTCCGCAAGGCCACGGCGATTGAGACGGGTTACGCGATCGCCGTCGATCCGCTGGACCCGCCCAAACGGGCGGGCGCGCTGACCCCGTTGATCGAGAGCCTGCTGGCCAAGGAGCCGGAGCTGCGGCCCACGGCCGAGGAGACCGAACGGGCGCTGCGGCTCCCGGCCTCGGAGCCCGAGACGACTTCGCTCCAGACCTCGCCGCTCGACACGACCACCAAGAATCCGCCGATCGACGCGACCATGAACCTGTCGACGCGGCGGGAGTCAGGTACGGGCACGGACCGGACCACGGGCACGGACGCGCGCTCCGCGACGAACGCGGCCACGACATCGACCCCTTATCAACACACGACCCACACACCGAGCACTCCGCACAACACGACGAGCGCTCCGCTGAACGCTTCGCAGACTCCGAGCACTCCGCACGCGTCGGACCCACGGCTCCCCTCGCACCCCCCGGGCACCGGGAACACGCCCGGCGCGCAGCACACCCCGCCCACGGCCACGCCGTTCACCGCGTCGACGCCGTCCATGACCACCCAGACGCCGGTGCCCCCGCCCGCACCCGGTCCGGCGCGCAAGAGCCGCAAGGCGGTGTGGACCGCTGCGGCGACCTCCCTGGCGGTGGTGGCCGTGGCGGGTGGCATCTATGTCTTCGGCCTCGACCACGACAACGGCGGGGGGAACGGCGGGGGCTCCTCCGCCACGGGCAACCCGTCGGCGCCGGAGACCAAGCCGTACACCCCGCCGTCCGGCTACCACATCGTCAAGGAGAAGAAGTTCGGCTTCTCCCTCCCCATCCCGGACGGCTGGACCCGCCAGGAGCAGAACGACCCCGACGGCAACACCGTCGACCGCACCCAGGAGGTCCGCTACCTCGACCCCAACGGGCTGGCCGGTTTCCGGATCGACGTCCTGGACTTCGCCTCCGGCAACCAGGTCCAGCACTTCGAGGACCTGGAGGTCGCGTTCAAGGACAAGAATGAGTACCCGATCTACGAGCGGTTGCGGCTCCAGGAGACGAAGTACCAGGGCATGCCCGCCGCGATCTGGGAGTTCAAATTCCGCGGCGAGGTCCGGATGTTCCGCGCGATCGACCTCGGCTTCGGCAATGAGGGCGAGAAGGAGTACGCGATCTACCTGAGCGCCCCGGACGCGGACTGGAGCACCTACCGGCCGATCTTCGACGAGGTCCGGGACGGCTTCCGCATCATCAAATGACGGGGCGGGTGACGGGGCAGGGCCCGGGGGCACGCCCCGCGTGAAGAGGCGCGCCCCGCGGGAAGACGCGCCTCCCGTGAGAGCCGCGGGCTAGGTGAAGAGCTGCGAGCCCTGCCGGCGCCGGCGCCGGGAGATGGCGACGTCCAGGGAGAGATACGGCGCCCCGGCCAGCACCAGCGGCAGCCACGCCATCAGATAGGCCAGGTCGTTGCCGTAGTAGTACGGGTCCGACTGCCAGCTGACGGTGAGCCACAGGCTCAGCGAGATCAGCGCGCCGCCGAAGGCGGCCAGGCGGGAGAGGAGGCCCACCAGGACGCCGAGGCCGACGGCCAGTTCGCCGTAGGCCATGGCGTACCCGAAGGCGGTGGGGTCCTTGAGGGCCTGGTCGACCAGCCACGGCACGGCCGAGCTGTCCCGCACCTGGCGCATCAGCTCGCCGATCGAGCCCGAGCCCGAGTCGGACAGGAAGGCCGAGTCGGTGAGCTTGTCGATACCGGCGTAGACGAAGGTGACGCCGAGGAAGATCCGCAGCGGCAGCAGGGCGTAACGGCCCGCGGTGGCCCTGATCCCCACGGGCTGCTGCTGCCCGCCTATGCCGCTCACGCCACCCATCCCGCCCATACCGTGCACGCTCCCGCCGCTGCCCGCCGTACCCGAACCGGCCATACGATCCGCGTGTCTCATGCCGCCCGCCTCCCGTCACCCCGCCATTTGGTTGCGCGTTCGACGAAACCATACGGAGCGGCCGGCCGGAACGACTCAGTCCATAACATCGATGGGGTAGCGGTTGGTCTCCGCCCCCGAGGCCGTCACGACCTGCACATCCACCCGGCCGGGCTCCACGTCCACCGGGACCGGCACGGTGAGCGCGGTGTCCGTGGGGCTGCTGAAGCCCCCGGCCACCGGGACCAGCGGGACGTGGACGTGCACCGCGCCGATGCGGACCACCAGCTTGGCCAGCCGGTCCGGGTCCTGAGCGCCGGGCGGGACGAAGCCGCTACCGCGGATCTCGATGTCGTCGCCGGTGCGGATCGGGGCGTCCCGGTCGATGGCGCCCTCCTCGGGGAGGGCCCGTACGACGGACAGCACGGTCGGGCGGCCGCCCTCCGCGTACTTCCCGGTCAGGTACATCACCACCGACACCGCCGCCAGCAGCGCCAGGCCCCACGGCACATCGGGCAGCCGCCACGGCTCGCGGGCGAGGCGGACGGCGGTGAAGGCGAGGGCCACGGTGTGGACGACGATGTACTGCACATCGGCGAAGCTGCCGCGGCCCGCGTCGTCGGTCAGCAGATCGGCGGCGCGCGGACGTACGGCCCGCACCTTCTGGAGCCGCTGCGCCCGCACCCGGGCCGCCACGACGAGCCGTGCCAGCACCGCGGCCACACACGTCAACGCGGCGACCGTAAGGAGCCCGGCGGTGTGGTCGAGGGCGAGTCCGTCGGTCAGCCGCTGCCGGTCGCCCGGGGCCACCGCCAGCTCGACGCCGAGCACCAGCACCGCGAAGACCGCGATCAGCAGCCAGGCGGCGGCGACGGTACGGGAGGTGGAGAGCCGGTTGTCCTCGCCGACGAGCGGGGCGAGCGGGCCGCCGTCCGCGCGGTGCAGCCGGGCGGTGAGGGTCAGCAGCGCGGCGGTGGCCACGGCGGCGGTGAGCCCGGCCGTACGCGCGACCGACCAGCCCGCGCCGATCGCCGTGGCCAACTGGCCGATCAGCAGCGCCCCGGCCGCGCCCCACACCACGAACACCGTGCGCAGCCAGACCCGGTGGCGCCAGGCCGAGGTCTCGGCGCGGCCGCTGTCGGCGACCGAACGGGCCGCGTGGGCCAGCTCGTCCGAGACCCACTGCCGGGACGCCCCGGCCGAGTGGGCGAGAGCCTTGGGAAGGCCCTCTCCGGCCGCGAAACGCTCCCGCAGGGCCACGAACGTGGCCACGGCCCTCCGGTGGCCCTCACGGGCCCCCTGAGGACATTCACAGCCCTTGTGGCCGTGCGGGTGCCCATGGGGATGCTGTCCCTCTGCCGTCGTGGCGTTCTCCGCCTGCTCCACCGCCACGCGGGTCGCTCCGTCGTTCACTCGTTCCGTACGGGACCGTGGGTTCGCACGGCACCGCCCAACTGTCATGTGTTGAGAGGGGATTGTGCCGTACCGCGGCGGGTATCAGCTCAGCAGGTCCGGCTCATCGCGGGTGATCTGGAGATACAGAGGTTGATAGTTGATCCACGCCACAAGATCGTTTCCCAGCTGCTCACGCGTCCGCATCGCGTCGGCGTAGTCGATGGGGACCGGCGTGCCCGACGCCTTGGCGGTCAGCTGCACCTGGGCGGCCCGCTCCATCGTGATGAACCACCACGCGGCCGCGTCGACCGAGTCCCCGACCGTCAGCAGACCGCGATTGCGCAGGATGAGGGCCTTGCGGCCGCCGAGCGCCGCGGCGATCGCGCGCCCCTCGTCCTCGTCCACGACGACCCCCGTGGTGCCCCCGTAGACCGCGTGGTCCTCGAAGAAGGCGCAGACCTCCTGGGTGATCGGCTCCAGCGGCTCGCCGAGCGCGGCCAGCGCCCGGCCGTGCACCGAGCGGCTGTGCGCGACGGCCACGACGTCCGGCCGCGCCTGATGCACGGAAGAGTGAACGACGAAGGCCGCCTGGTTGACGTGGGCGCGCCCCTCGACCACCTGACCCGCCTGATTGACGAGGAGCAGATCGCTCACGGTGATGTGACCGAAGGGCATGCCGAACGGATTCACCCAGTAGCAGTCGGTGAACTCCGGGTCCCGCACGGTGATGTGGCCCGCGACCCCCTCCTCGTACCCGAACCGCCCGAACAGGCGCAGCGCCGCCGCCAGCCGCTCCTTGCGGTAGCGCCGCTCGTCGTGGTGGGAGGCGTGCTGCGGGGGCATGGTGAACCGCAGCTGGTCGGTCGGTATCGGGGTGGGGGTCTGCGGCTGGTTCGTCATCGGCAGCTCCGCTCCTCAGGTGTGCTGGAGCGGAAGCTACCTCTGGGTATCGCAGGAGGCCAGAGTCAGGGCCTGCTACAGGTGGTCGATCTCGGTGAGGTCGATGTCGATGGTGAAGGGGACCGAGAGCTTGAGCCGGTTGTGGTGGAAGCCGGTGGACCGGTAGACGTGCCTTTCTTCGTCAAGCTCGAAAACACGGACCACGGGGCGTGCGTCCGTGTTGGTCATCTCGACGCGCCAGAAGTGCGGGATACCCGCGTTGGCGTACTTGTGCGGCTTGGTGTCGTGGTCCCGGGCCTCGGACTCGGGAGAGACCACCTCGACGGCCAGGATCACATCGCCGACCTCGAAATAGGTCTGTTCACGGCTCCGCACGGCTTCGGCACGCACGACCGCGATGTCCGGTTCCGGGCCGTTGCGCTTGTCGATCACCACAGTCATCTCGCGTGCGATCCGCAGGTCAGGCCGCACAGTCTGGCGCAGCCCGCTCACCAGCAGATCAATCACGACGCTGTGGAAGTAGCGCTGCGGACTCACGAAAACCAGGCTCCCGTCGATCAATTCGGTATGCGGCGGGAGATCGGGCAGCGTCAGCAAATCGTCCACGGTGTAGCCATCCAGCGGCGGCATCGGCCACGAGGTGGTGTGCGGCGGCTCAGCGGTCATGGTTTCTCCCATGGACGGGATTCTCGGCCGTAGGGCCAGCGTACCGAGCACGAACGCCGCTGCCGCCGCCCAAACGAATGAGCGACGGCAGCGGCGTTTGACGATCAGATGAAGATCATTCCCACTCGATGGTGCCGGGCGGCTTGCTGGTGATGTCCAGCACCACCCGGTTCACCTGGTCCACCTCGTTGGTGATGCGGGTCGAGATCCGCGACAGCACGTCGTACGGCAGCCGCGACCAGTCGGCCGTCATCGCGTCCTCCGAGGAGACCGGGCGCAGCACGATCGGGTGACCGTAGGTGCGGCCGTCGCCCTGGACGCCGACCGAGCGGACATCGGCGAGCAGGACCACCGGGCACTGCCAGATGTCGCGGTCAAGACCGGCGGCGGTCAGCTCCTCGCGGGCGATGGCGTCGGCCTCGCGCAGCAGGTCCAGGCGCTCCTTGTTGACCTCGCCGACGATCCGGATGCCCAGGCCGGGGCCCGGGAAGGGCTGGCGGTGGACGATCTCGTCCGGCAGGCCGAGCTCCTGGCCGACCATCCGCACCTCGTCCTTGAACAGCCGGCGCAACGGCTCGACCAGCTGGAACTCGATGTCGTCGGGCAGCCCGCCCACATTGTGGTGGGACTTGATGTTGGCGGTGCCGGTGCCGCCGCCGGACTCCACGACATCGGGGTAGAGGGTGCCCTGGACCAGGAACTCCACGTCCTCACCGGCCGCGCCCGCCTCGGCCACCAGCTCGGCCTGCGCCTGCTCGAAGACCCGGATGAACTCCCGGCCGATGATCTTCCGCTTCTCCTCGGGGTCGGAGACCCCGGCGAGCGCGGTAAGGAAGCGCTCCTCGGCCTCGACGACCTTCAGCTGCACGCCGGTGGCCGCCACGAAGTCCTTCTCGACCTGCTCGGACTCGCCCTTGCGCATCAGCCCGTGATCCACGTACACGCAGGTCAGCTGGTCGCCGATGGCCTTCTGCACGAGGGCGGCAGCCACGGCGGAGTCCACTCCGCCGGACAGCCCGCAGATCGCGCGCTTGGTGCCGACCTGCTCCCGGATCGCGGCCACGGACTCCTCGACCACATTGGTGGTGGTCCAGGTGGGCTCCAGGCCGGCGCCCCGGTAGAGGAAGTGCTCCAGCACCTGCTGGCCGTGGGTGGAGTGCATCACCTCGGGGTGATGCTGCACGCCGTACAGCCTGCGCTCATCGCATTCGAAGGCCGCGACCGGCACCACATCGGTGGACGCGGTGACGGTGAAGCCCTCGGGCGCCTCGGAGCAGGCGTCGCCGTGCGACATCCACACCTGCTGCTCCTCGGGGGTGCCCGCGAAGAGCGTCGAGCCCTGCTTGGTGACGGTGAGCGCCGTACGGCCGTACTCCCGCGCCCCGGTGTTGTCCACCGTGCCGCCGAGCGCCGTGGCCATCAGCTGGAAGCCGTAGCACATGCCGAAGACCGGGACGCCCGCCTCGAAGATCGCGCGGTCGAGCGTGGGCGCGCCCTCGGCGTAGACCGACGAGGGGCCGCCGGAGAGGATGATCGCCTTGGGGTTCTTGGCGAGCATCTCGGCCACCGGCATGGTGGACGGAACGATCTCGCTGTAGACCCGGGCCTCACGGACCCTGCGGGCGATGAGCTGGGCGTACTGCGCGCCGAAGTCGACGACCAGGACGGTGTCGGGGGCGGCAGCAGGGGACGCTGATGGCACTTCGGCGGCCTTCCGGCGGTGGTGGCGTGCGGTGGAACGGGCTGCGGCGGGGCCACGGCTTCGGGGCGGGACCGCAGGTTTGGACTTTCGATTCTAACGGGCCCATAATCGACGCCATGTCCACGCGCATGACCTTCGTCTTTACCTATGGCACCGGCCCGTCCGGCTGCCATGGTCGTGCTGCGTAAACACTGACAGCGACTTCCCAGGCGCCCCGGGCCGGCAAAGGCCCGGGGCGTGTCGTCGTTTCTTCCGGGTCTGGGCCGGACTCCAGGGCTCCGCCACACGGACCAGGAGACACGGATATGAGCAGCAGCGTTTCGGCCACAGAGGCCGCCCATGTGATCGGGACCGCGCGGGAGCGGATCGACGCCCTCGACGGGCAGATCCTCGATCTCGTCCGGGAGCGGATGGCGGTCTCGGCCACCGTCCAGGAGGCGCGGATCGCGGCGGGCGGGCGGCGGGTGCACCTCTCCCGCGAGATGGAGATCCTCGACCGCTACCGGCAGCGGCTGGGCAAGCCCGGCACGACGCTCGCCATGACGCTGCTGGAGCTGTGCCGGGGCCGGGTCTGACCCTCCGCCCTCGCGGCCACGACAGCGGACGCGGACGGCGGACGCGGACGGCGGACAGGCGAAGGGCCCCGGGAGCGCCCGAGCGGGGCGGGCGCCCCCGGGGCCCTAGGCGGTCAGCACCGGCGTCAGGGCAGCGCCGGTGCTGAGAGGCGGCGCCGGGGGGTTGCGCCGCTGGCTTATGGGGCCCGTATGTCAGGGGTGTCTGAACGGCGTACGCCCGCGTGGTCGGACCAATGTCGGGGTGTGACCGGGGGCGTTTTCCCTCTCAGCATCGTGGTGGATGCGGAGCGCCGGGCGCAACCGTTTCGACCGGATGCGGTCGGCCCCGGGCGTCCCCGGGGCCGACCGTCCTTAGGTGGTGACCGGGCTGCTGTCCCCTGCCGACCGGTCACCTCGCCGAAGCGAGGTCCCACGACGGGCCGCCTGAATCACCACAGGGGCCGCGTCTCATCGCTGCGGCGGATCTGAGCCACGCGTGAATTTTTCCGGACCGCTCCTGGCTGGCGCGGCACCGGGCACAACGAGCCCCCGCGCGGACCGGTCACGCGCCGTACGGGTGATGACGTGCGAGGCAGGGCGCCCATAGCGGATTCTGTGACCATTCTGTGAGCAACTGTGAAGGCAACCTTTCGGCCATCCGCCTGGTCATGTACGTGCAAACGCACGGCCATCCCGCGCCCCACCGCGACGGCCTTCCACACGCGTATCGCCCGCCATGGCGATGCGTACGGACCCAGAGAGGTCTTCATGAAGCTTCGCCGCGCCCTGACGGCCGCCGCAGCGACGGCCGCCATAGCCCCCGCCGCGCTTCTCGCGGCCCCCGCTGCCTTCGCGGACACGACGCCGGGCGAGAGCCCGTCGCCGTCCGCCTCCGAGACCGTGACGCAGTCCCCCGAGGACCCGGCGCCGTCGCAGACCCCGACCGACGAGGCCACGCCGACCACCCCGGCGCCGTCCACGAGCGCCACCCAGGCTCCGACCCCCGGCGACCCCTCCGGCACCCCCTCGGGCACCCCGACCGAGACCGCCACCCCGACGCCGACGCCGACCCCGACCTCCACCGAGGAGCCGGGCGACGGCGAGTGCGCGGACGACGGGGACTACAACGAGGACCCGGAGCTCAGCACGACCCTGGTCGGCCTGCCGTCGAAGGTCGTGGCGGGCAGCGGTTTCCACGGCTTCACGTTCCAGGTGAAGAACGAATCGGACCGCAGCTACCAGCGGGTCGACTTCGGGCTCTTCGCGGGCACCGTGCACGAGTCCGCCCCCGACGGGACGGGCAAGTACCTGACGTTGCAGTACAAGGACCCCTCGTCCGGCGCCTGGAAGGCGATCTCCACCGACGAGAGCGACCCGGGCTCCGGCTACATCGGCTACACCGATGTGCGCCCCCACGAGACCCTTACGGTCGACCTCCGGCTGAGCGTCGCCAAGAGCGCGCCCGAGGGCTTCGGTTACGCCATCAGCGTCGGCGTGTACGCGGACGACGAGGGCAACTGCGTCTACTCGACCGGTGAGTACTACGAGTTCGACGTGTTGAAGGCGGGTTCGAAGCCGGGTCATGTGCCCCCGGCCGACCCGAAGCCGCAGGGTGGCAAGAAGCCGCTGCCGCACAAGCCCGAGGGCGACACGGAGATCAGCCCGAAGGGCAGCCTGGCCGAAACGGGTTCCTCCTCCGCGCTGCCGATGATCGCCGTGATCGGCGGTGTGGCGATGGCCGCGGGCGGAGGCGCGGTCTTCGTGGTCCGCCGCCGTCGCGCCACGGTCTGACGGTCCTCGCGACGGTTCCGCGGGGCGCCGTACGGGCTGGTCTCCGGCCCGTACGGCGCTCAGGCGCCCCGGCACTCAGGCGCGCGGCGGGACCTTCGGCACCGGCAGCAGCGGGAGCCTCAACGCCCCGAAGGCGTCCGCCGGTACGGCGGGGCTGCGCGGCGGGACGGGCCGCAGGCGCTCGTACGGCGCCTCCGGGGCCGGGCGCGGGTCGGACTCGCCCTTGTTGGGCCACAGGGACATCGCCCGCTCGGCCTGGGCCGTGATGGTCAGGGACGGATTGACGCCCAGGTTGGCCGAGACCGCGGCGCCGTCGACCACATGGATGCCCGGATGCCCGTAGAGCCGGTGGTACGGGTCGATGACGCCCTCCTCCGGGGACGCCCCGATCGGGCAGCCGCCGAGGAAGTGGGCGGTCAGCGGGGTGCCCATGAGCTCGCCGACGTTGCTGCCCGCGAAGCCGTTGATCGAGTCGGCGATGTGGCGGGCGGCCTCGGCGCCTTCGGGGATGTGGTCGGGGTTGGGCTCGCCGTGGCCCTGGCGGGCGGTGAGCAGCCCCTTCCCCGGCCCCTTCGGCTTGCGGTAGGTGGTCAGCGAGTTGTCGTGCGTCTGCATGACCAGGCCGATGATGGTCCGCTCCGACCAGCGGCGGTTGGACAGCGATCGCACGGCCAGGGTGGGGTGCCGGAGGTTGGCGCCCAGGAAGCGCAGCCAGCGCGGAACACGGCCGCCGTGCGGGATCTGGAGAATGGAGAGCATCCCCATCGCGTTGGAGCCCTTGCCGTAGCGCACGGGCTCGATGTGGGTGTTCTCGTCCGGGTGGATGGACGAGGTGATCGCGACGCCCCGGGTGAAGTCCGCCCGCCCCTCCCCGCCCCGCGCGCGGCGGTAGCGGCGGTCGGTGGTCTGCGCGCCCACCAGGGCCTCCGAGTTGGTGCGGGTGAGGATGCCGAGCCGCTCCGAGACGCGCGGCAGCAGCCCCTTGTCCCGCATCGTGTGCAGCAGCGTCTGGGTGCCGTACGTACCGGCGGCGAGGACGACGTACCGGGAGCGCAGCGCCTTCGGCTTGCCCTTACGGCGGTTGTCGGTCGGGACGGTGGTGACCGTATAGCCGCCGTGCGGGTCGTCGCACAGGGCGACGACGGTCGTCATCGGGTGGACCACGGCTCCGGCCCGCTCGGCGAGGTGGAGATAGTTCTCGTTGAGGGTGTTCTTGGCGCCGTGGCGGCAGCCGGTCATGCACTCACCGCACTCCGTGCACGCCTTACGGGTCGGGCCCGCGCCGCCGAAGTACGGATCGGGAACGGCCCCGCCCGGCACGGCCTTCGTGGTGCCGTCGGCGTCGTGGCCGTCCCCGAAGAAGACGCCCACGGGCGCCATATGGAAGGTGTCGCCCACGCCCATCTTCTCGGCGGCCGCCTTGAGGTGGACATCGGACGGGGTGAGGGTGTGGTTGAGACGCGCCCCGAGCATCCGCCGCGCCTGGTCGTAGTACGGGCTCAGCTCCTCCTGCCAGTCGGTGATGTGCCCCCACTGGCGGTCCCGGAAGAACGGCTCGGGCGGTACGTAGAGGGTGTTGGCGTAGTTCAGCGAGCCGCCGCCGACCCCGGCCCCCGCCAGCACCATGACCTTGCCCAGCACATGGATGCGCTGGATGCCGAAGCAGCCGAGGGCCGGGGCCCAGAGGTAGTTGCGGAAGTCCCAGGAGCTCTTGGGCAGGGTTTCGGGGGTGAATCGACGGCCCGCCTCGAGGACGCCGACCCGATAGCCCTTCTCGGTCAGTCGCAGGGCCGATACCGATCCGCCGAATCCCGAGCCGATCACGATCACGTCGTAGTCGAAGTCACCGTCGTCGGGACGGGTGTCGGCATGGACCTCGAGACCGTCGGCGAAGTCCTCGTCGTGGCCGCGCTCTTGTGCCCGCTTTTGGGCAGACTTCTCCCCTGACACTGGTACCTCCATTGAAATGTGCTGGTCAGCGCAGGCGCAGTGCCTTGAGCGCGCGCAGGCTGCGGGTCATGAAGTCCGCGTATTTCTCGTCCGTCATCCCGAATGCCGGGCCGAGCGGCATCAGCCGCTGCTGGGCGACCGTCTGCGATTCGGTGAACCTGAGGATGCCTTCGGAGCCATGGCGGCGGCCGAGTCCGGAGTCGCCCATGCCGCCCATGGGCGACGCGACGCTGCCGAAGGCGGCGGCGTAGCTCTCATTGAGGTTGACGGTGCCCGCGCGGAGCCGACCGGCGATCGCGCGGCCGCGCCGGGCGTCCTTGGTCCAGACGCTGGCGTTCAGACCGTAGGACGTCGCGTTGGCGCGCTCGATGGCCTCGCCCTCGTCGCGGAAGCGGTAGACGGAGACGACCGGGCCGAAGGTCTCCTCGGTGCAGACGGCCATCGGGGACTCCACGCCGTCCAGGATCGTCGGCTCGTAGAAGTACGGGCCGATGTCGGGGCGGGCGCGGCCGCCGGCGAGCACCGTGGCGCCCTTGGAGACGGCCTCGTCCACATGGCGGGTGACGGTTTCCAGCTGGCGCTCCGAGACGAGCGAGCCCATCTCCGCCCCGTACGCCAGGGCGGTGCCGAGCCGCATGGCCTTCGTACGGGCCGCGAAGCGCTCCAGGAAGTCGTCCGCGATGGACTCGTGGACGTACAGCCGCTCCATGGAGATGCACAGCTGCCCGGCGGAGGCGAAGCTGCCGCGCACCGCGCCGTCCACCGCGCGGGCGAGGTCGGCGTCGCGCAGCACCAGCATGGCGTTCTTACCGCCGAGTTCGAGGGAGCAGCCCACCAGGCGGGCGGCGGCGGCCTGGGCCACCTCGCGGCCGGTGCGGGTGGAGCCGGTGAACGCGACATAGTCGGCGCGCTCGACCACTGCGGGGCCCACCACCGGGCCGTCCCCGATCACGACCTGCCACACCCCGGCCGGAAGTCCGGCCTCCACCATGAGCTCACGCGCCCACAGGGCGGACAGCGCGGTCTCGGTGTCGGGCTTCATCACCACGGCGTTGCCCGCCACGAAGGCGGGGATCGCATCGCCCACGGAGAGCTGGAGGGGGTAGTTCCAGGGCGCTATGAGGCCCACGACCCCGCGCGGCTGGCGCAGTTCGGTGACCTTGGTGAGGGTGGGCACCGCGCCCAGATGCCCCTTGGGGCGCAGATACGCGACCGCCTTACGGCCGTAATGGCGGGCCACGATGGCCACGCCCTGGATCTCCTCCTGGGCGTGCAGCCGGGTCTTGCCGGTCTCCAGCTGGATCAGGTCCAGGATCTCCGGCTGGCGGCGCAGCAGCAGATCGTGGAAGCGGAGGAGGACGGCGGCGCGCCGGCGGACGGGGGTCGCGGCCCAGGCCCGCTGGGCGGCGCGGGCGTTCTCAAAAGCGGTGGCGACGTCCTCGGGGGTGGACTCGGGCAGGGCGGCGGCGAGGACTTCCCCGGTGAACGGGGTGTGGCTGACGGTGGTGCCGCTGCCGCCGACACCCCGGGTGAGCCGGGTGATCAGCTCGGGGGTGACGACGTCGGCGGCGGTGCGGGTGCCTTCGGGGGCGACCGGGTTGCCGGCGCCGCCCTGCGTGATGTGCGAGTCCGTCATGGGGGCGAGAGTAGGCCCGCCCGGCGGCTTTGGGTACCCGGCGGTAACAACTTTCGCCCCTGACCCCGGGCGGACCCGCCCAACTCCCGCGGGGCTCGTCGATGCTCCCTCAGAGCTGGTCGATCTTCAGATTCCGCACGATCCGCTCGTAGAGCTCCTCGCCGTCCCTCTGTGCGTCACCGTTGGCGGGCATGGAGACCGTCAGATCCCAGACGACCTTGGCCTTGTTGACATAGAGGTGATCGCGCTTCACATACCGGATGGGGTTCTTGTTGCTGCTGGTGCCGTACGGGAGATAGGAGGTGGTGACGTCCCGCGCCTCCTTCCCCTGCTGCTTCGACCCGGCCTTCTCGCTCCTGGCCTCCTCGACCGTCGCCCCGCCGCCGTCCTTGTAGAAGGCGACGATCTGGTCCGCCGCCGCGTCGAGGTTCGCGGGGTCGTTCTCGCCGTCGGGGGTGGACCGCCGCAGGGAGACGCTGAAGACACCGCTGGGGTCGTAGTACGTGACCAGCGGGTTGTCCGAGTCGCTGTCGTCCTGGACCCGCCGGTACTCGCCGGGCACGGCCAGGGACGCGCCCACGACATCGCGCTCCTCCCGGACCGTCCAGCCCGGCGGCAGCCCCTCATCGGAGAACGGCTTCATGATCGTGAGCACCAGGGCGGCCGCGACCACCAGCACCAGACCGCCAAGACCGAGTTGCGCCTTACGGTTCTTGTGCAGGATCGGCGGCACGAAGCGGCTGCCCGCCGACTGCCCGCCGCCCGGCGGGTATCCGGCCGTCGTGAGCATGGTGGGCACCGACCGCGGCTCCCGCGCCGCCGCCTCCAGCGCCTGCCGCACCTCCGGCGCCGCCGGGCGCATCGCCGGGTCCTTGCGCAGCAGTTGCATGATCAGCGTGGCGAGCGGACCGGTGGCCCGCGCGGGGACCTGCGGTTCGGAGCCGAGCACGGCCTGGAGGGTCGCGGGGGCGTGGGAGCGCCGGAACGGGGACATGCCCTCGACGGCCGCGTACAGCACGACGCCGAGCGACCACAGGTCGGACTCCGGCCCCGGCCGCTGGCCCAGCACCCGCTCGGGCGCGATGAACTCGGGCGAGCCGACGAAGCCGCCCGTCTCGGTCAGCCGCTGCTCGCCCTCGATCTGCGCGATGCCGAAGTCGGTGAGCACCACCCGGTCACTCCGGCCGAGCAGCACGTTGTCCGGCTTCACATCGCGGTGCAGCACACCCGCCTCATGGGCCGCCGCCAGCGCGCCGAGCACGGCGAGGCCGATCCGGGCCGCCTCGCGCGGATCCAGCGTGCCCTCCATCAGCCGGTCGCCCAGCGACTGGCCGCGCACCAGCTCCATCACGATCCAGGGGCGGCCGTTCTCGACCACCACGTCGTGGACGGTGACGACGGAGGGGTGGTCGATCCGGGCCGCGGCGCGCGCCTCGCGCTCCATCCGCTGATAGACGGTCCGCCGCTCGCGCTCGGGCAGATGGTCGGGGACGCGCGGCTCCTTGACCGCGACATCGCGGTCCACGATCTGGTCGTGCGCCCGCCAGACGGTGCCCATACCGCCGTGGCCGAGGCGGGAGACGAGCTGATAGCGGCCGCCGATGAGCCGCCCACTGCTCGGGTCCTGCGCGGCGGGCCGGTCTTCGGCGGACGTCCCTTCGGCGGGCGTCCCTTCGGCGGGCCGGTCTTCGGCGGACGTCCCTTCGGCGGGCGTCCCTTCGGCGGGCCGCTGTCCGGTGGGCGGCTGGGCGCCGCCGCGCGGATCGGCGAATCGCGTCGGCTCGTACGCGCCCCGCGACGGCCCCGCCGCCCCGGCCTCGGGCGCCTCGGGTGCCCCGGGGCCCTCGGGTGGCGGCTGCGGCGCCGGCACCGGGGCGGCCGGAGCGTGCGGTGGCCGCAGGCTGTAGCTGGTGGGCTCGTTCGCCCGTCCCCCGTCGTTCGTCATGCGCCCATCATTACTCGGTCGGTAGCACCGCTGTGGAGACGCCGTGGGCGCTCGTGACAAAGCCGTTGCGACGTCGCTCAGTTCTCCGCGCCGGTGCGCGAGAACGTGGCGGCGGCGGTGTCGAAATGCCGCTTGCCCAGGGATTTCTCACCGACCGGGGCGGATAGCCACAGGTCGTACATTTTGCCGTCTTCGTTCCAGCTCAGGTCGTATGTCTGCCGTGAGCCGCCGTCGTCGGCCGAGCCGTTCCAGATGAACGCCCACAGGGCGGCGGGGCGGCCGTCGTGCTCCGTCTCGATGACCTGGCCGCTGCGGTAGCCCGGATAGTCCCGCGGGCCCTTGGCGTCCGCCTTACGGCTGAGCCCGAGCGGGCCCTCGGGGCTCTGCTCCTGGACGTGGATCCCGATCCGGAACTCCATACCGGGCGAGTTGTAGTAGACCCGGGGCGCCTTGTACTCGCGGGCGAACCCCTCGGGCACGGCGAGCGAGAAGCCGACCGGGTCCTTGACCAGCTCATAGCCGTCGGGGAGCCGGGGCGAGGGGCTCGCCGTGGCCTCGGAGTCCTTCACGGGCCGCTGCGGCGCCTTCTCGGGGGCGCCCGGGCTCCGCGAACTCTCCTTGTCGGCACTCTGGCTCGTACGCCCGCCGAGCGCCGTGTCGCCGTCACCGCCCCCGTCGTCCAGCAGCGCCACGACGCCCGCGGCCACGCCGGCGAGCGCGACCACCGCGGCGGCCGCCATAAGGACGGCACGGCGGCGCCCGCCACGGCCGGAACGGGACCGGGCGGCGGGGGCGGCGGAAGCGGCCGCGGGTACGGAGGCGGCCGGGGGCGCCGAAGCGGGGAACGGCGCGGGGGAGGACACCGGAGACACCGGGGGCGGCACGGGTACGGACGCCGATGAACCGCGGCCGTCCGGCCCGAACGGCACGCTGGGCTGGGTCGGGGTGTACTCCAGCGGGATCTCCGGGGTGTCGCCCACCTCCTGGGCCATCACCAGCATCCGCTCGACCTCGTCGGCGCCCAGCCGCTCCTCCGGAGCCCGCCGCAACAGCCCCTCGATGACCGGCTTCAGGGGGCCCGCCGCCTCCGGCACGGGGATCTCGTCGAAGACGACGGCGTGCAGCACCCCGGCCAGCGACTCGCGGTGGAACGGGGATTCACCGCCCACCAGCGTGCAGAGCAGCACGCCCAGCGACCACAGGTCCGACTCCGGCCCGGTGCGCCGCCCCGACATCCGCTCCGGCGCGGTGTATTCGGGCGAGCCCACGAACGAGCCGGTCTCGGTGATCGTGGTGGACCCGGTGACCTGCGCGATCCCGAAGTCCGTCAGCACGACCCGGCCGGTGCCCGACTCCACGAGCACATTGGCGGGCTTGATGTCACGGTGCAGCACCCCGCGCGCGTGCGCGGCGCGCAACGCGCCCAGCAGCGCGGTCGCGATCCGCCCCGCCTCACGCGCCCCGACGGGGCCGTCCGCGCCCAGCCGGTCGGCGAGCGAGAGCCCGTCGACCAGCTCCATGACGATCCAGGCGCAGTCGTCCTCCTCGATCACATCGTGGAGGACGATCACGTTCGGGTGCTTGATCTGTGCGACGGTCCGGGCCTCGCGCAGGGTGCGCTCGCCGCGCAACTGCGAGTCGAAGGCGGTGAGCCCCTCGTCCACATGGAGTTCCTTGACCGCGACATCGCGGCCCAGCAACTCGTCGACGGCCCGCCAGACCGTGCCCATTCCGCCGCGTCCGAGCCGCGTGGCCAACCGGTAGCGGTTGGCGATCAGACGGCCTTCTCCCCCGGTACCCATGGGCTCATCTTGCCTCACCCCACGGAGGCCCTCGAACACCGGACCACCGACCCGCCCCCACGGGCGATTGAGCCCGGGCGCGCCATACGGAAGTCTGGGACCCGCCGATGTTAGGGGGGCGGACCGCGGCCGCCCCTCATCGGGCACCTTCGCGCTTCCGGCCCCTGAGGTCTTCCGGCAGGGGGCACCTCCCAGCGGTAGCTGTGGGGAGACTAAGGCGCCCCGGAGGCGAACCGAGCCTCAAAAAAGGGGAGTGGGCCGCCCCGCAGCGGGGGTCCACGGGGCGGCCAGTCAGGGGGAACGGGAAGGTCAGCCAGTGACCTTCCACGTCCGGGAGTCGGTCAGCAGCTTGCGCAGGGCCGGGTCCTTCACCGCGCTCGTGCCGTCCGCCGCCTTCGCGGTGACCTTGTGGGTCGTACCGTCGCTCGGGACGCCCAGCTCCGCCGGGGTGACGCTCGTCTTACCGTTCGCGGCGGTGACCTCCGCCCCGTCCACGTACCACTTCAGCGACGCGCCCTTGGGCACGTCGACCTCGATGCCCGCCGACCGCTTTACGGCCTTCGCGGTGGCCGTACGGCTGCTGAGCGCGCTGGCGTGGCGGTAGAAGCCCGCGATCATCGCCTCGCGGCCGGGGAGGTTGAACTCCCGCCCCAGGGTGCGCATGATCGAGTTGTCGGTGGGGCGGTTGATGCCCTTGGGGTAGTAGCGGCCGCCTTCGTAGGCGCCGACCGTGCCGCCGTCGGGCGAGGTCTGGCCGATCCAGCGGTACCACTTCTTCTGCTGCGCGGTCAGCTGCGCCGCGCTCAGCTTCGTGGCGTTGGACTCGTCGGGCTCGGCGCCCGTGTAGGTGCCGTACTCCGGGTAGAAGTACTCGTCGGCCAGCTTGCCGAGCGAGTGGCCGGTCTCGTGGACCGCGATCTGGTCGGAGTCGGCGTGGTCGGAGGCGGCGGTGGCGATGCCGTCATAGCCGACCTGCGAGGTGAGGGTGTAGCCCGCGCCGCCGTACTTGGTGGAGTTGGACAGCACGACCACCAGATCGGCCTGCGGCGCCTTGGCCGCGTAGGACTCGACCTTGGCGGTGTCCACGCACAGCAGCCGCTCGATGTCGTCGCACCAGAAGTACGAGCCGAGGGCGGTGTCCTTGACGACGTCCCTGGACGGGTCGCCGGAGACGCCGGACTGGTTGGAGACGGCGTCCACGGTCCAGACGTTGAAGAGGTCCTTGTACGAGGCGTAGGGCTGCACGGCGGACATCTGCTCCCACTTGGAGCGCGCGTCGGCGTGGAAGTCCTCCTGCTGGCCGGCCGTGTAGCCGTCGCCGATGAAGACGACGTCCAGCTTGTCGGCCGTGGTGCCGTTGTCGACGACCGAGCCGACCTGGCCGTCGGCGGCGGCTTCCTTGGCGGACAGGGAGCGGGCGGCGCGGGCCAGCCGCTCGGGAGTGGCCGCCGGGACCTCGGTGTGGCGGGGGTGGCCGCCCGGGCCGGTGAAGTACTCCACGTCCAGGGCGCGCTGGGACGAGGCGGCGTCGGCGGCGGCGGACGAGCCGGACGCTCCCGGCGACGCCGTGGCCGGGGCGGTCATGGCCGCGGCCGCCGCCAGGGCGATGCCTCCGGCGACGGCCGCGGTGCGCAGGGGAATGCGGCTGCGTATGCGGCTCCGTATCCGTCTGCGCACGGTGACTCCCGAAGTCTTCGCGATAAGCGGCCAGTTAAGCAGGATTAATTCGCCGCTCAACCTAAGGGCTCCGGGTGGCGGGGGCAATGGGAATTAGGGAAGTGGCTAGGAAATCGGGCATCGCACAACCATGCGCCGCGCTGCTCGCTCAGCCCCTCCCCGTCCCCCGGTCACCCCCTCCCGACCTGCCGCTCAGCCCCTCCCCGCGCAGTCCCTCCCGTCACGCGCCAGCCGCAGCAACCGGTCCAGCACCCGGCGGCCCCCGGCCCGGATCCCGTCGTGCTCGAACTCGTCCGTCACCCAGGTGCGCAGGCCCCGGATCGCCCGCGCGGTGGCCAGGGAGTGCCCCGTGTCCACGTACAGGTCGTCGTGGTAGATCACGGCGGCCACCGGCACGGTGTTACGGGCCAGCCGCTCGGTGTCGTACAGCGGGCCCCAGCCGGTGCGCGCGGCGAGCAGCTCGGCGGTGCGGGCGAGCGGGCGCAGCGCCGCGTGGG
The DNA here is from genome assembly GCF_039525925.1 of Streptomyces javensis. Taxonomy (NCBI): domain Bacteria; kingdom Bacillati; phylum Actinomycetota; class Actinomycetes; order Kitasatosporales; family Streptomycetaceae; genus Streptomyces; species Streptomyces javensis. The sequence goes on from NZ_BAAAIF010000006.1 coordinate 155,339, forward strand.
TGTCGAGCATCCAGGGGTGCACCGTCTCGCCCGTAAGGAGCACAGGACGGTCCTCCGCGACCGCCTTACCGGCGTCGAACGCGGGGAATTCGGCGCGGATCCGCTCCGCGGCCCAGTCGGTGGCCCGGCCGTCCTGGGCGTAGGTCGGCTCCAGCAGGAGGCTGTAGAGCGGGGTGGCGGCGCGGGAGAGGACGGCCGCCGTCTGCTCGCGGAAGGCGTCGCTCAGCCGCGGCCCGTCGGCGGTGGGCACGAACGCGTCCTCCAGCAGGTAGTGCAGCCGGTGCGAGCCGTCGCCGGTGCCGAGCAGGAAGCCCAGCTGCTGGAGGGCGGGGACGGTGAGCCGGGTCCCGTCCGTCAGGACCTCCTCGTGGTCGGCCAGATGCCGCACCAGGGCCCGGACGGCGTCCGCGTCCCGCGGATAGCGGGCGTAGTGGGCGAGGGTCTTGCGCTCCATCCGCGGATAGGCGGTCCGGTAGACGGCGTCCGTGTCGGTGCCGGGGTCGATCGCGGGCAGTCCGCCGGCGATCAGGGCCGCGTCCAGCCCCTCGGGCGCGTGGGACAGGTAGGTCACCGCGCAGAAGCCGCCGAAGCTCTGGCCGAGCACGGTCCACGGGCGGTCCCCCATGAGCCGGCGCCTGATCAGCTCGCAGTCGCGGACGATCGCGTCGGCGCGGAAGTGGGAGAGGTACTCGGCCTGTTCCCCGGGTCCGCCGCGCAGCGGCAGCGTCTGGCGGTTGGCCGGGGTGGAGCGGCCGGTGCCGCGCTGGTCGAGCAGGAGCACGCGGTATTCGTCCAGCGCGCGGTCCAGCCAGCCGGAGCGGCCCACCGGGCGGTCCGCACCGCAGCCGGGCCCGCCCTGGAGGTAGAGCAGCCAGGGGAGCCGCTCGCGCTCGGCGGCGGATTTGCCCGCGGCGACGACCTCTCGTGCGTAAAGCCGGATCAGCTCGCCCTCGGGAGCCTTATGGTCGAGCGGTACGTCGAAGTGATAGTCGGCGAGGAGCAGTTCCGGCTGACGGACGGTCGTCACGGCGCCCGGCCCGGCCGGTACCGCTGTGCTTGCCTGCTGCATCCTTCAATCCTCACGTTAAATGGACTTAGCCCGGCGATTAAGTTACCGCCGGGGAGAAGAGGGCACGGTGGCCGACAGAAGCGCCGGTGACGGGCGGACGGCGGGAACGGTGACGGGGGCGGCCGGGGCGGAGTCGACCGCCGAGATAGGGCGCCGGGTGCTCAGACTGCGCACCGAACGCGGCTTCACCCAGCGGCAGCTGGCCGAGCCCGCGTACACCGCCGCCTATGTCTCCACCCTCGAGGCCGGGAAGGTGCGCCCATCCGAGGCCGCGCTGCGTCATCTCGCGGACCGGCTCGGCGTCAGCTACGAGGAGCTGACCACCGGCCGCTCACCCCGTGACGCCACCCGGCTGCGGGCCGCCGTCACCGACGCCCGGCGGGCGCTGGCGACGGGCGCCGCCGAGGACGCCGCCGGGCTCTTCGCGGAGGTGCGCGACGAGGCGGAGCGGCTCGGGTTCGCCGAGGAGCGCTCGGCGGCGCTGCTGGGGCTCGGCGACTGCGCGCTGGAGACCGGTGACCTCACCGTCGCCCGGGACCACTTCGAGGCCGTGGAGCGGCTGCTCGCCGGGGAACCGCTGCCCCGCCGGATCCCGGCGATCCGCGGCCGGGCCGTGGCCCATCTCCTCGCGGGCGAACTGCGCTACTCCTGCTATCTGCTGGAGAGCTCCATCGACGAGCTCAACGCCTCGGGGCTGCACGACCCGTACGCGCTGCTGCTGCTCTATACGGCGGCCATCGCGCCCTATATGGACATGGGGGCGCACGCCCGTGCCGTACGCGCCGCCGAGTTGGCGCTCGCGCTGGCGCCGAGCGTGGACGACCCGGGGCTCATCGCCCGGATGCACCGCGGGGTGGCCCGCACCCTGATCGCCGAGGGGCGCACGGCCGAGGCCGACGCCTCCCTGGCCAAGGCGCAGGAGCTGTACGAGCAGCTGCGCATCCACACCGACCTGGCGCACTGCCACTGGATGCGCGGCTATGTGCACGCCCAGGACGGCAATCTGGAGCGCGCCGAGCGTGAACTGCGCACCGCCCGGGACATGCTGGCCTCCAAGCGGGCCGCGCTGTTCACCGTGCAGGTCGAGGTCGAGCTGGCGGATGTGCTGCGCCGGCGCGGCCGTACCGCGGAGGCGGAGGCCCTGCTGCTGCCGCTGCTGGCGCGCACCCCCGCCGCGGGGGCCGCGAGCGCCCCCGCGGGGCTGGACGCGGCACCGGGCGAGGCCGGGCTGACCGCCGACCGCGGCGCGGTCCACGCGGGCGGCGCCCACCGGCTGATGGGCGTGATCGCGGACGAACGGGGCGACGCCGAGGCCGCCGATGAGCACTACTGCGCGGCGCTGTCCCTGCTCGAACGCACCGGCGCCGCCGGTGATCTGGCCGACCTCTGCCGGCTGCTGGGCGATCTGCTCCGCCGGGAGGGCCGCCTGGAGGCCGCGATGGACGCCTACCGCACCGGGCTCGGCCACCGCGCCGCGCCCGGCACCACCACCCTGGGCCCGGCCCCCGCCGAGCCCCCCATGTGAGGCGTCCATCGGCCCCTCCCCGCCCCCACCGACCGCCCGCCCGGCCCCTCCCCGTAGCTTCTCGGGGGCCGGCCGGCGCCTGGGGCGCCGGGCCGAGCGCCTGGTCGGGGCGCACCGCACGGCAGGCGGTCGGAGAGACGAACAGGCCGCCGCGTGTGGGGGTCGCGGCGGCCTGACCGCGGCAACGCCCCGCTGCCGTGTCCGCCGATCGCGCATCGGGAGGCACTCCGGCGCGGTCACGGGGCTGGGGTTCGGGACGACCCCACGGGGTGATGCGGCTTGACATCCACTCTGCCTGCCGGGAGCCGCCGGGGAAATCCACCATTGGTCTGCCGTCACCCCCTCCGACCGGCGGGGGTGTTCCCGCCCACTGACGGAGCCAACCACTCCATATTCGCTCTCCGATGAGGCAGGCTGTCCGGACAATGGGCATGACAGCTGAGGCGAGGGAGCGGCCGGTGATCCGTGTGGCTGTAGTGGACGACGAGGCGCTCGTGCGATCCGGTCTGCGACTGATCCTGGGCACGGCCCCGGACATCGAAGTGGTCGCCGAATGTTCCGGAGCCTTCGCGGTGGACACGGTGCTGGGCAGCAAGGCCGATGTGGTGCTGCTCGACATCCGGATGCCGGACGCCGACGGGCTCAGCGTCCTCAGACAGCTGCGGGCCGCGCCCCGCTCCCCCGCCGTGGCGATGCTGACGACCTTCGACGTCCAGGAGTACCTGGCGGCCGCGCTGCGTGCCGGAGCCGCGGGCTTCCTCCTCAAGGACACCGATCCCGAGCAGCTCGTACGGGCCGTGCGCACGCTCGCCGAGGGCGGCAGCGTGCTCGACCCGGCCGTCACCCGCGCCGTGATCGGCGGCTATCTCGCCGCCGAGGCGGAGGCGACGGCCGCCGAGGCCGTCGAGGCGCTCACCCCGCGCGAGCGCGAGGTGCTGACGCTGCTGGGCGAGGGGCTGGCCAATCCGCAGATCGCCGAGCGGATGGGGCTGGCGCCCAGCACCGTCAAGGACCATGTACGGGCGGTGCTCGGCAAGTTGGGCGGGCTCAACCGCGTCCAGGCGGCGATCGTCGCCGACCGCGCCGGGCTCGTCACCAGCCGTCCGCCGATAGGTGGCCCCCGGTGACCGTCTCCCCGCTGCCTCCGCCCCGGAGTTCGTCCCCCGGTGCGCCGGGCGTACCGGGCGCGTCCGGTACGTCCGGCGCGCCCCCGGCCGCGTCGTCCGCGCCCGCGCCCACCCCCTCCCCGCCGCCGTCCGCCACGGTCTTCCGGCGGCGGCCGCCGCAGCGGGTCATGCGCTGGGGCTCGCTGATCGTCCCGGTCCTGCTCGCGGTCGCCGACGCGCTGCTCGTCAACGGCGTCACCTTCGGCCTGGAGCTCAACGTCTCGCTGGTGGCGGCGGCCGCGCTGCTGGTGCGCCGGAAGCTGCCCGCACTGGTCTTCCTGGTGACACTGCCGGGAATCCTCATCGGCTACGTCTGGTTCGCGCCGATGATCGCCCTCTACACGGTGGCCCGACTCCGCCCCGACCGGCGGCTGCTGGGGGTCTCCGCGCTGCTGCTGGCCGCCGCGCACTTCATCCCCTGGCCGGTCTCCGACTTCGAGCCGACCGCGTACCGGGAGAACACCCTCACGCTGATCGACGCGTGTGTGACCTCGGTGGGACCCATCGCGCTCGGCCTCCTGGTGCGTACGCGCGGGGAGCTCGCCGCCCGGATCGAGGACCTGACCCGCAGCCGCCGCCACGCGGACGAGCTGATCGCCGAGCGGGTGCTGTCCACCGAACGCGCCCGGCTCGCCCGCGAGATGCACGACGTGGTCGCCCATCAGGTCAGCCTCATCAGCCTCCAGGCCGGTGCGGTGCAGATCAGCGCGGAGGACGCGAAGGCGCGGGAGGGCGCGCGGACCATCCGCGAGCTGTCCGTGCGGACCCTGGACGAACTCCGCCATATGGTCGGCATCCTGCGCGCGGCGGGCGGCGACCACGAGGAGCTGACCCCGCAGCCCCGGCTGGCGGATCTGCCCCGGCTGATCGAACTCAGCGCGCTGGACGTCAGCTTCGAGACGGACAGCGCGACCCAGCGGCCGGGCCACTCGGAGGCGGTGGAACGTGCCGCCTTCCGCATCGTCCAGGAGGCGCTCACCAACGTCCGCAAGCACGCTCCGGGGGCGCGGGTGACGGTACGGGTCAACGACGCGCAGGCGGAGGGGCCGGAGGCGGCGGACGGGACGGGGGCGACGGACGGGACGGAGGCGGCGGACGGATCGGGAGGGGATCGCGAGGCGGTTCGGGGAACAGCTCGGGAAGCGGCGCCCGGGACGGCTCGGGGAGCGGCACACAAGACGGCGGACGGGGCGGCCCATGCGGCGGACGGGACGGCTCAAGCGGCGGAGGAGACGCGGGGCCTGCGGGTCGAGGTGCGCAACGGCCCGCCCGACGCCTCCGCCGTGGCCCCGGGGCTGCCGGGCGGCGGTCACGGTCTGGTCGGGCTGCGGGAGCGCGCACAGCTGCTGGGCGGCACGCTGGAGGCCGGGCCCACGGAGGAGGGCGGCTTCGTCGTACGGGCCGACTTCCCCAAGACCCCGCGCGTCACGGGTCCGGCATGAGCGGGCCGCATACCGCCCCGGGCGCACCCGCAGGCGTACGGAGGGGGAAGCCGGCCGCGGTTCGGTGGCGTCCCGAAGGGGCGCGGGGCTGTGTCGATGTGCGGCTCCGCCGCGCGGGCGCGACCAGCCACGACGGCGCCGAGGACGATCGACGGCAGGTCAGGGCGCTTCCCGAGGAGCGCCTAGGCCGACAGGGGGTCGACCGCGTCCTCGTCGTCCTCGTCCAGCTCCGTGGCCGCCCCCAGATCGGGGTAGACATCGAACAGCCGCCGCACCCCCAGGGCCGCCAGCACCCGATGCACATGCGAACCGTGCGCGGCGTCCTGCGGCGGCAGGATCAGCCGCAGCCGCCCCGAGCACGACCGCATCAGCCGACGCGCCGCGATCAGTACGCCGACCCCGCTGGAGTCGCAGAACCGGACCTCCGAGAGGTCCAGAACCAGCCAATGGCGGCCCTCGGCGACCGCGTCGTGGACGTGCTGCCGGACTGCGGGCGAGGTCACCAGGTCCATTTCTCCAGAGACCTGGAGAACGACCCACTCCCCCCGCCGGTCCTCCATCACCTTCAACGTCACGCGCCCGAAGCCCTTCGCTCGCCGCTAACCGGAATTTGCCGTTCCCGGGCGGCTGCCCGCCCATCGGCGCATGAAACTCCCCCAGGCATACGCCTTGAGGGACGACCCTATGCCGCGCCGAAGCGTTTCGTCTCCCCGATCCCGCGCAAAGCGACCGTCCCCATACCATGCGCGGCCTCGTTCTCACGCACTTTGCCTGATGGACGCGTGTTGTGAGAGCCACCGGCATTACATTCGATATGAACGTGGGCATAGTGCCTGGAGGGCCGGCCGGACAACTCGGGATTGGGGGCCGCATGGCGAACGACGCACCGCCCCGCTGGGACCGCAGGATGCAACAGCGGCTGGCACGCGGCGAAGCGGCCGCACTCGCCGAGCTCTACGACCGTTTCGCCTCACTTGTCCACACTTTGGCGCATCGGGTCCTCGAGGACGACACCGGTGCCGACCGCGTCACCCGGGAAGTCTTCGGCTACGTCTGGGAGAACCCCGACGCGTACGACCCCCGGCAGGGCTCGCTGCGCGCCTGGATCGCCATGCTCACCCAGCGCCAGGCGGTGCACCGGCTACGCACGTCGCAGACCGCGTCGGCCTGCGGAGACCCCCTCACGGGCGAGGCCCTGGAGGAGCGGATCCGCGAGGCGTCCGTGGCCGCCCGCGCCGACTACATCGTCACCTCGATGCCCGCCCCGCTGCGCGCCGCCCTGGAGCTCGCCTACTTCGACCGCCGCGACTACCGGCAGGCCGCGGCCGCCCTCGGGGTGACCGAGGACGAGGCCAGGCGCCGCCTCCGGCTGGGCCTCCAACTGCTGTCCACGGCCCATGTCCAGCCGCCCCGCGCGGTCTCGCCCCCTGGCTACGGGCGGGCGCTGTGACCGGGCGCGGCGGGCCGGACCCGTACGACGACGCCTACGGCGAGAGCTCCGGCGGCTCCGGGGACGGAAGAGACGGGCCCGGACGGGGCGGCGACGCGGATCTGCCGTCCCACCCCGCCGGGCCACCACGCATACCGCCGCCGCGCTCGGCCGCCGAGGACAGCGGCCACTGGCCGGGCGCCCTGGACGGCGGCATCCCCGCCCCGCGCCCGCCGACGGCGGACGAGACACGGGCGGACGAGACACGGGCGGACGGGGCACGCGCGAACGAGGCAGCGGCGGAACGGACCCCGGAGCCCGGACCGGAGCCCGATCCTGCCCTCGCCCCGGAACCCGTCCCGGCCCCCGAACCGGAACCGGCCCTGGGCCTCGAACCGGAACCGGCCCCGGGCCCCGGCCCGGAAGCGAATCCGGAACCGGAAGCGGAAGCGGATCCGCGCCCGGAACCAGAACCGGAGCCGCGCTCACGGCCAGAACCGGAGCCGCGTCAAGGGCCAGAGCTGGAGCCGCGTCCGGCCCCTGAACCGCCCGCCTCCGCGGCACTGCCCACGCCCGCGGCCCCGCCCGCGGTTGCACCCGCCCCACCGGCCCCGCCCCTGGCGGCGCCCACACCCTCCGCGGCCCATCCGCTCTCGCACGACCTGCTCCGCTCGCTGCTCGGAGCCTGGGCGCTCACCGCGTGCTCGCAGGAGGAGACCTCCGCCGTAGAGGCGCATCTCAACCACTGCCCCTCCTGCGCCGAGGAGGCGCTGCGGCTGCGTGACGCCGTCGGGCTGCTGCACACCGAGCACAGCCTGGACCTCGACCCGATGCTGCGCTCCCGGGTGCTCGCGGGCTGTCTGGGCCGCCGGCCGGCCCGGATACCCATGCCCGGCTGGGCCGGTGCCTACGACGCCGAGGCCGCCCGGCTGGACGCGCTGCTGCGCGACATGGGCGAGGCCGAGTGGCGTGCGCCGGTGCGGCTCAAGTGGTTCGACGGGCGGCGGCTCACCGGCCGGGACACCACCGTCGCCGGGGTGATCGGCCATCTGATGGTCGTGGACGGCATCGTCGCCGCCTCCCTCGGCCTCCCCGACCCGATGGGCGCCGCCGCCCCCGGCTCGCCCCTGGCCCGTACGGAGGCGTACTGGCACCACGAGCCCGGCGCCGCGTACGGGGCCGGTCCGCCCGGTGCGGTACGGGAGTTGTGGCGCGAGCAGGGCCATGCCCTGGTCCGTACGGTGTCGTTCGCCGGGCGCGGGGTCGCCGAGCTCGATGTGGAGTACGGGGACTTCGCGCTGCCGATCCGCGACGCGTTCCTCGACCGCGCCCTGGAGTGCTGGGTGCACGCCGGGGACATCGCCGAGGCCATCGACTACCCCTATGAGCCACCGGCCTCGGCCCACCTCAAGGCCATGATCGACCTGTGTGCCCGGCTGCTCCCGGGGACCCTGGCCGAGCGGCGCCGGGCCGGGCTCGCGGCCCCGCCCCGCCGACTGGTCGAGGCGGGCACCCCGGGCCGTACGCTCCACCTCCAGGTGGAGGGCACGGGCGGCGGCGACTGGTACATCCCGCTGGACTCCCCGGCGGCGACGGCCGCGCCGGACGAGGCGGTGGCGACGATCGCGCTGGACCAGGAGGCGTTCTACCTGCTGGCGTCCGGGCATGTGCCGCCGCAGGACGCGGCGGCGGGCCTGTCCGGGGACACCGAGGCGATCCGGGATGTGCTCTTCGCCACAGCGTCCCTGTCCCGCCTCTGAAGCAGGTCCTCCGAGTCAGTCGAAGACGACCGTACGGTGCCCGTTGAGCAGCACCCGGCGCTCGCTGTGCCACTTCACGGCGCGGGCCAGCGCCTGGCACTCCACATCGCGGCCGACCGCCACCAGCTGGTCCGGGGTGAGCCCATGGCCGACGCGCTCGACCTCCTGTTCGATGATCGGGCCCTCGTCCAGATCGGCGGTCACATAGTGGGCGGTGGCCCCGATCAGCTTGACCCCGCGCGCATGCGCCTGGTGGTACGGCTTGGCGCCCTTGAAGCTCGGCAGGAAGCTGTGGTGGATGTTGATGATCCGGCCCGACAGCTCCTTGCACAGGTCGTCGGAGAGCACCTGCATATAGCGGGCCAGCACCACCAGTTCCACACGCTCCGCGCGCACCAGGTCCAGCAGCCGGGCCTCGGCCTCCCGCTTGGTGTCCTTGGTCACGGGGATGTGGTGGAACGGAACCCCGTAGGAGCCCACCAGCTCCTTGAAGTCGGTGTGGTTGGAGACCACCGCGGCGATCTCGACCGGCAGCGCGCCGATCCGCGACCGGAAGAGAAGGTCGTTCAGACAGTGCCCGAACTTGCTGACCATGAGCAGGATGCGCATCTTCTCGTCGGCGCGATGGATCTCCCAGTCCATCCGGAAGGACTCGCCCACCGCCGCGAAGCTGGCCCGCAGATCCGCCACCTTCACCGGCGAGACGGCGCGGAAGGCCACCCGCATGAAGAAGAGTCCGGTGTCACGGTCCCCGAACTGCTGGCTGTCCTCGATATTGCAGCCGGTCATGAACAGATAGCTCGACACGGCGTGCACGATCCCCTGCTTGTCCGGGCAGGACAGCGTCAGGATGTACTGGTCGGGGACGGGATGTGACTCGCTCATGACTCCATAGCGTCCCACACCCGCGACAGCGCCCCACACCCGCGACGTCGTTCAGACCGCCTGCGTCATGATCGCCAGCACTTCGAGGGTGCGCGGCGGGATGTCCGGATCCTCGCCGTCGTTGGTGGCCAGCCGCACATGGGCCTCGCGGGCCGCTCGTACGGCCTCCGGCCAGCCATGGTGCTCGAGGTACGCCGAGACGGGGGCGTCCGCGCCCGCCTGGTGCATGATCCTCAGCACCCGCAGCACGGCGACATCGACCAGCGCCGCCTCCTGCGAGTCACGGAAGATCGTGCCGACGTACTTCTCGGCGGACCAGTTGTCCAGCCAGGTGTCCTCGACCAGCCGGTAGACGGCGTCCGTCACATCCCCGTACCCAGGCTGGCCGGCCAGCCAGCACTCCTGCTGGAAGACGGGGTCCGAGAGCATATGCAGCGCCGAGCGCACATTGGTGCGCCAGCGCCACCAAGGCATGTCGTTGGCAGGCATGGCCCCCATGGTGGTCGAGCGACGGGCGCGACGGGAAGACTTCTCCGAACCTTGCACAGTCACCGATCGTACGTTCTTCACACACAGGGACGGATCAGCCCCCGCTGTTCACCTCTACGTCACCATCCCTTGTCTTGTCATAGCGGCTGCGTTCCTCGCGAAGCACCAAGCTCGCTTGCCATGACCGGACGGCGACGCCCCTCCTCCCGCCCCTTCCGAGCCGCCGTCGCGGCACTGTGTACGGCGGTCAGTGCGTCGCTGCTGTCCGGCTGCGGCGCGGTGCTGTCGAACAAGAGCGACAGCGACCCCATCACCGTCATGACCTGGGCCCCCGAGGGCACCAAAGCGACCAATATGCCGGGAATGCCCGCGATGGCGAAGGCCTTCGCCCGCTGGGTCAACGGCTCCGGTGGTATCCACGGCCGCAAGCTCGAGGTCGTCACCTGCAATGAGCGCAACGACGCCGTCCAGGCCGCCGGCTGCGCCCAGCGGGCCAAGGAGGACAAGGCCGTCGCGGTCGTCGGCTCGTACAGCCAGTACGGCCGGTCCTTCATCTCCCCGCTGGAGGTCGCCGGCATCCCCTACATAGGCGGCTACGGGCTGACGCAGGAGGAGTTCGACAGCCCGTACTCCTACCCGGTCAACGGCGGCCAGGCGGCCCTGCTGGTGGGCAACGGCCGCCAGCTGGCCTCCCGCTGCGAGCGCACCGCGCTGGTGCGCCCCGACACCATCGCGGGCGACGAGCTGCCCCAGCTCCTCAACACCGGCCTCAGGGCGGGCAATCGCGCCGACGCCCACGACGTCCGCGCCCCCCCGGGCGCGGGCGACTACAGCAAGCAGGCCACCACCGCCCTGGAAGGCGTCGGCGCCGACAGCTCCCTCGGCGGCGCCGACCAGGGCGCGACCCTGGAGAGCTCCTGCGTCACCGCGGCGCTCGGCAACCGCACCGGCACCTTCTTCGACTCCTTCCGCCGGGTCCAGGAGAACCATCCCAAGGTGCGGATAGCCTCCATCCTCGGCGGCGTCCGGCAGTCCCTGATCGACTCCACCGGCGGCACCTCCAGCCCCCTGGAGGGCACGTACGCCACCGGCTGGTACCCGGCCGGGGACGATCCGCGCTGGAACTCCATGAAGAAGGTCATCAACAAGTACGCCTTCGACGACAACCGCATCGACCCGGACGACCCGGGTACGCAGACCACCTGGATCGGCTACACGGTGCTGCGCTCGGTGCTGATGTCCCTGCACGCCGACGACATCAGCGCCCGCACCGTGCGCAACGCGCTGGACGCCGGCCACGCGGTCAACACCGGCGGGCTGACGCCGACGCTGCGCTGGGGCTACGACGACACGCTGCACGTGCCCAACTACTCGCGGATCGTCAACGCGGACGTCACTTACCAGATGGTGCGCGACGGCCGGCTGGTGGCGGTGCGCAAGGGCTTCGTCAACGTGTCCAAGATCCTGGAGCGCTACCGCCCGGCGGACTGACCCACCAGTTGGGCCGCGGCCTGAGTCACGGGTTGGGCCACTGGGCCACGCGCCGGGCCGGGGACGGCAGCCGCGCCGCCCCCGGCCACCCGGTCACAGGTCGGTGGCCTGGCGCGAGGTGAGGCCGTACTGGGAGGCGATCGGGTTCCACAGCCCCGAGGCCGTCTTCTTGGCCTGGGTCGCCTCACCGCTCGCCCGCTCGGCCGCCCCGACCCGGGGCGAACGGCGGGCCTTGCCCTTGGGGCAGCCCTTCTTGCCGCCGACCTGGTCGGCCCAGGCCGCGTACTCGTTGTCGGCCCTGGCCGAGGACTTCCACGCCCTGGTGAGCGACGCGGTCAGCCGCGCGTGGTCGGGCAGCTTGTCCACCGACAGCTTGCCCAGCCGGGTCACCAGGTCATTGCGCTGGCCCGCGGCGGTCCGCAGATCGGATGCCGCGGTGGTGAGGTCCTTGCAGGACTTGATGTTGTCCACGGCCTTGATCACCGACGACCGGCTGTTGTTGCTGTCGGCGAGCAGCGCGTCCAGCGCCTTCGCCTGCGTCTCGACGGGGTCGGCGGCGGCCTTGGAGGACTCCGCGGCGCTCGGCGAGGCGCTGCTCAGCGTCGAGTTGTCCTTACCGTCGTCATCGCCGCCCATGCTGAGCACGGCACCCGCGGCGAGCCCGGCGACGGCGCAGCTCGCCACCACCACGACGCCGATGATCATGCCCCGCGACATCCGGCGCCGGCCACCGCCGCCATGGCCGCCGTCACCACGGCCGCCGGACGGCGGCCGCGGAACGTCCGGGCCGAACTGCGGAAGCTGCTGCGTCTCATCGGCGCCACCGGCACCGCCGGCGTCGCGGAACAGACCGTCGAACTCCGAGGGCGGCGGCCGGTCCCCGGGGCGGCCGGGACGGATCGCGTACGGGGCGCTGCCGGGCCGCTCCGGAATCGGCGCGGGCGCGGCGGGCGCGGCGGGCGTGGGCGGGGCATCGCGGTCTCCTCGGCGGCCGCGGGCGCGGGCGGCTGCTGGCGGTGGGCGCCCCGGCGGCCGGGGCGCACGGCGCGCAGCTGGGTGGTGGACTCGGCTGGTGACTCGGGCCGGTTCTCGGGCGGCAGCGGCGCGCTCTTGACCGGGGCGAGCGTGGTGGTGGGGGTGTCCAGGGGCGGCGGTGCCTCACCCGGGACCGGGGGTATGACCTGGGTCGCGTCCGCGTCCCCGGCGGGCTGCGGCGGCATCACCTGGGTCTCGTCGGTGGCCTGGTACGGCAGCGGCTGGGGCTGGTACGGCAGCGGCTGGGGCTGGTACGGCGACGGGACGTTGTGCGGCGACGGGACGTTGTGCGGCGGCTGGGCCTGTCTCTCCGGAGGCGTCCAGCCCTGCTGCTGCCCGTACGGCGGCACCTCGGGCGGCGGCGGGGCGCCGAACTCGGCCCGCGGGGGCAGCTCCCCCTGCGCCGGCGGCGCGCCGAACTCACCCGGCGGCGGCAGTTCGCCCTGCTGCGGCGGTTCCGGAGCGCTCTGCGGCCCCCAAGGCTGCCCCCACGCCTGTCCCCCGGCCGGGGCCCCCTGTTGGGCGTCCGAGGGCCTGTAGTCCCCCTGGGCGGGGAGCACAACCCCCTCGCGCACAGGCTGCGCGGGCGGGACCGCGGGAAGCCGCGGCTCATTCCCCTGACCGCTCTGCGTCACCGGGACTCCTTGGTTATACGGAACGACGGAATCGTCGGGTCACGCTACCGGTTCCCCAGAGGGCGCGGTGCCCATGAGCCCATCGGGACGGAGAGAGACTGGTCACCGCGACATGGGGCACATCACCACGATCGGGGGCGATATGAACCCCATCCGTATCAGCGGTAAACACAACACAACACGCTCCACAACACCCATGCCTCACCCCACGCGCATCAGGCCACCTGCACCTGGAGCCGCGCCCCGAACTCCCGCACCACCGGCTCGTCCCGGTACGGCTCCAAGCGCTGCTGGAAGTCGTCCAGATACTCCGCGCCCCGGTTGGACCGCAGCGTGCCCAGCAGATCCACCGCCTGGGTGCCCACATGGCACGCCTGCTCCACCTCGCGCTGCTGCACATGCGCGGTGGCCAGCAGCAGCAGCCCGATCGCCCGGCGCCGCACCCGCCCCTCCGGAAGGCCCTCCAGGGCCTCCTCGGCGCGCCGCCTGGCCTGCTCGGCCTGGCCCAGGTCACGGTGGCAGTGGGCCAGCTCATCGGCGAGATAGGAATGGCCGAAGTGGCGGATCCAGTTGGGTTCGTCGCCCGTGACGGAGCCCGTGCCGCTGCCCACCGCCCGCTCCATGGCGTCCAGCGCCCGCCCGGCCGCGGACTGACAGGCCCGCGCGTCCCCCATCAGGGCGTGGCCGCGCGCCTCGGCCGCCAGGAACATCGATTCGGCACGCGGCGGCACCTGGCCCCGCGCGCCCTCCTGCGCGGCCTTCGCCAGCTGGGCGATCTCCCGGGGATTGCCCAGCTGGGCGGCGAGATGGCTCATGCTCGCGGCGAGCACATAGCCGCCGTAGCCCCGGTCCCCGGCGGCCTGGGCGAGCCGCAGCGCCTGGATGTAGTAGCGCTGGGCGAGGCCGGACTGCCCGGTGTCGACCGCCATGTAGCCCGCCAGCTCCGTCAACCGCGCGACGGCCGCGAACAGTTCGCGCCCGACCGCCTCGGTGTACGAGCCGGCCAGCAGCCCGGAGACCACGCTGTTCAGATAGTGGACGACGACGGGGCGCACATGGCCGCTGCCGTAGCGGTGGTCCAGGTCGACGAGCGCGTCCGTGGTGGCCCGCACCGCCGCGACGTCGGACCGCCCCACCCGGGCGCCCGCGGTGCGCGCCACCTGGGCGTCGGCACCGGTGATCAGCCAGTCGCGGCTGGGCTCGACCAGCGCCGAGGCGGCGACCGTCGAGCCGCTGAGGAAGTCGCGGCGCCCCACGTCGCTCCGCCACAACTCGCAGACCTGCTCTATCGCGCCGAGGACGGTCGGCGAGAACTGGAGACCGACCCCGGAGGCGAGGTTCTTGCCGTTGGCCATGCCGATCTCGTCGATCGTGACCGTACGGCCGAGCTTGCGGCCGAGCGCCTCGGCGATGATGCCCGGCGCCCGCCCCCGTGGCTGCTGACCGCGCAGCCAACGGGCCACCGACGTCTTGTCGTACCGCAGATCGAGACCGTGCTCGGCGCCGCACATGTTGACCCTGCGCGCCAACCCGGCGTTGGAGCAGCCGGCTTCCTGGATGAGCGCCTGCAACCGTTCGTTCGGCTGCCGCGCCACAAGCGGCCTAGCGGCCATGGCATTACCCCCAGTGACTGCTTGCGTTCTCGGCGTATCCGTCCCTGTTGCTGAGTGATGCCCCGCAGATATCGCAGGTATACGGCGAATGCGGAACTTGCCCGTATTGACCACATAGACCGCATCGTTCGCTTACGGCGCCGATCCGAGTCCGGGACCGCCCTCCCCCTGACGCCGCGGCATGGCCACCGGACACTCGCACGCCCGTCACGCATGGTGGCTACCCGCTCACACAGCCGCAACCCCACACGCGCCCCCGCCCGTGCACCCATGCGCCCCGCCGTGCCGTCACCGCGCACCCCGGACCCCCGACGGCACCGCCCGTGCGGGGGCCCGGCCGTAACCCCCGTTGACGGCGGAAGTTGTCCTGTGCGTGGAAGAGACCATGGACGTGACAGGACCAACGCGGTTCCCCGCGGGAACCTCGCAGATCCCTCAGCAGCGCGGGGAGCGGCTGCGCGACGCGGCGGTGCGATACGCCGAGGAGCGGCACTGGGACGTGCTCTCCGGCACCTGGCTCGAGGCCGTGGACGGAGTGGAGCGCTGCTCCTGCGGAACCGCCGACTGCCCGGCCCCCGGCGCCCATCCGACCGGCCGGGACTGGGTGAACCAGGCCACCGGCAGCGCGGTCGTGGTCCACCGCATGTGGGCCAGGACGCCGCGCGCCGCCATCCTGCTGCCCACCGGCCGCACCTTCGACGCGCTCGACGTCCCGGAGTCCGCGGGCTGCCTGGCGCTCGCCCGCATGGAGCGCCGCCAGGTCGAGCTGGGCCCGGTCACCTGCACCCCCGGGCGCCGGATGCTCTTCTTCGTCCTCCCGGGCGCCGCCGCCAAGGTCCCCGACCTGGTGCGGAATCTGGGCTGGCCGCCGAACGCGATCGACCTGACCGCCCGCGGCGAGGGCGACTACGTGGTCGCGCCGCCGACCCGGGTGGGCGTGCGCGGCCCGATCCAGTGGGCCCGGCGGCCCACCGCCGCCAACCGCTGGCTGCCCGACGCGGAAGAGCTGGTGAGCGCCCTGGCCTACGCCTGCGGCCGCGAGCGCCGCTGACACCCCGAAGGGCTCCCCGGAGCGGCCCCTATCGTGGAGCGACGGCGGGGCGTCGTGACCGGCCCCCGCGTGATACGTCAGTGGGACACGTCCCACGGGAAAACGGGGTGAGCCGGTGCCGCAGGAGCAAGCAGCGGACAGCACACAGTCACAGTCGTCCAGGGCCGCCGCCGTGCGGGTGAGCGGCCTGTGGAAGAGCTACGGGGAGCAGATCGCGGTCGCCGGGATCGATCTGGAGCTGCCCGCCGGGCAGTTCATCGGACTCGTCGGCCCCAACGGCGCCGGTAAGACCACCACACTTTCGATGATCACCGGGCTGCTGCGCCCCGACAGGGGGACCGTGGAGATCGGCGGCCATGACGTCTGGCGGGATCCGGTCGAGGTCAAGGCGCGGATCGGGGTGCTGCCCGAGGGGCTGCGGATGTTCGAGCGGCTCTCCGGCCGGGAGCTGCTCACCTACACCGGGCGGCTGCGCGGGCTGCCCGGCCCGGAGGTCGACCGGCGCGCCACCCAGCTGCTGGACGTCCTCGATCTCGCGGGCTCCCAGAGCAAGCTGGTCATCGACTACTCCACCGGTATGCGGAAGAAGATCGGACTGGCCGCCGCGCTGCTCCACAACCCCGAAGTCCTCTTCCTCGACGAGCCCTTCGAGGGCGTCGACCCGGTCTCCGCCCAGACCATCCGCGGCGTCCTGGAGCGCTACACCCGCTCCGGCGCGACCGTCGTCTTCTCCAGCCACGTCATGGAGCTGGTGGAGTCGCTGTGCGACTGGGTGGCGGTGATCGCGAGCGGGCGGATCCGGGCCCATGGCCCGCTGGCCGAGGTGCGGGGCGACGCACCGTCCCTCCAGGACGCCTTCCTGGAACTGGTCGGCGCCAACCGGCGCGAGGCGGGCCAGAGCCTCGACTGGCTGGGCGGCGGCGCCCGATGACGCTCACCGACCCGCTCGACGCCAAGGGCCCGCTCGGCACCGCGGCACCCATGCCGCCCGCCGTCCCCACCGGCTCCCCCACCCCCGTCTTCGTCTCCCTGAAGCTTGCGCTGCTGCGCAACGGGCTGCGCCAGTCCAGCGGGCGGCGGGCCGCCTACATCACCTCGCTGGTGATGGCCATGCTGTTCGCCGTGTTGCAGCTGCTCGGCCTGGTGCTGCTGCGCGGCACGAACCACGTCGACGCGCTGGTCACGCTGCTGACGGCGGTGCTCGCGCTCGGCTGGACGGTGATGCCGCTGTTCTTCCCCGGCGGCGACGAAACCCTCGACCCGACCCGGCTGGTGATGCTGCCGCTGCGGCCGCGCTCGCTGATCACCGCGCTGCTGGTGTCCTCGCTGATCGGCATCGGACCGCTGTTCACCCTGACCCTGGCGGCCGGTTCGGCGATCGCCGTCGCGCACGGGGCGGCGGCCGCGGTGGCGGCGGTCCCGGCCGTGGTGCTGACGGTGCTGGTGTGCGTGGCGCTGGCCCGCGCCGTCGCCACGGCCAACACCCGCCTCCTCACCAGCCGCAAAGGCCGCGATCTGGCGGTGCTCAGCGGTCTGTTCGTGGCGATCGGCGCGCAGTTCGTGAACCTCGGGGCCCAGCGGCTCGGCGGTGAGAACGGCCTGTCCGTGCTGGAACCGGCGTCGGCGGTGCTGCGCTGGGTGCCGCCCGCGGCGGCGGTGGACGCCGTCCATGGCGTGAGCGACGGCGCCTACGGGGTCGCCGCGGCCCAGTTCGCGCTCACCGTCGCCGCGTTGGCGCTGCTGATGTGGTGGTGGCGCACCACCCTCACCCACCTGATGACCACGCCGGACGCCTCCACGATCCAGGCGGCGGCGCCGCGCGAGCGCCGGTCCTCCGGCGCGGCCGACACCCCGGACGCCTCGGGTCCGTTCGCCCGGCTGCTGCCCTCCGGCCGCACCGGCACGGTGTTCCTGCGGACGCTGCGCTATGCCGTACGGGACCCGAAGACCAAGTCGGCGTGGGTCACCTCGCTGGGCGTCGGCCTGCTGCTGCCCTTCATCACCGCGGCCCAGGGCAACGGCTCGATCTACTGGGCCTGCTGGGCGTCGGGGATGCTGGGCATGCTGATGTACAACCAGTTCGGCCAGGACAGCTCCGCCTTCTGGATGGTCGCGCAGACGATCTCCTCGCCCCGTGACGCCTATCTGGAGCTGCGGGGCCGTGCGCTGGCGCTGCTCCTGGTCGCCCTGCCCTACGTGGCGGTGGCGGTGCTCGGCTGCGCCGCCGTCCTGAAGAACTGGTCGGCCGCCCCCGAGGCGCTCGGCATCGCCCTGGCGCTGCTCGGCTCGATGCTGGCGACCGGCGCCCTGACCTCGGTGCTGGCCCCGTACTCGATTCCGCAGGACAGCGGCTACAAGAACGTCGTCCCGGCGCAGGCGGGAATCGCCTGGATCAGCATCCTCGGCGGGGTGATCGTGGGTTCCCTGCTGTGCGCGCCGGTGCTGGGCCTGACGATCTGGCTGCATGTCTCCGGGACGCACGGCCTGCTATGGGTGGTGCTCCCGCTGGGCGCGGTGTACGGCGCGGCGATCGCGGAGGCCGGCCTGCGGGTGGCGGCGCCGCGGGTCGCGGCGCGGCTGCCGGAGATCCTGGCGGCGGTCAGCAAGGGGTGACGACGCGGACGCGCGCGGCGGGGGTTCGCCCCACCGCGCGCCCAACTGCCGTAACGTTCCGGCTAGTCGAGGTACTTGCTGTACACCCAGCCCCTGGTCCCGGCGTGAATTCCGGTCGTGGTCCGCTTGAGGATCTTTCCGTAGGACCAGCTCTTCTCAAAGCCCCGGGTGCGGCAGAAGTACCGGAAGGAATCCCCTCGGTAAAGCGTCCCTATAGCGCGGTACCGCTTTCCCGGACCGGTGCGGAATCTGGCGCCACTGGTCGAGACCTTGAAATTGACATCCGGGGAATTGAACTGGCACGCCGATGACCCCACCGCCGACGCCGTTGGCGCCAGGGCGATGGAACCGCCCAGCATCAGCGCCGCCGAGAGCACGACCATCGAGGCTTTACGTTTGATCTTCACGCGACCACCCCCCATGATCAGTTAATTCATCGCGCGCCAAGGAGCGTAGCACCCGTCAATCCGGAAGCTGAGGACCCGGTAAAACCCCAACGGCCCTCCGGCGAGTCGCCGATAGACCGGTGCCGCCGACAAGTTGAAGGCCGAAGGGAATTGTCAGCCGAGCGCCTCCGGGGTGAGCCCCGCGGCATCGGTATGGCCCGACAGCGCCAGCGTCAGCTCGAACTCGGCCAGCAGCGCGCGGATCACATGCTCCACCCCCGGCTGCCCGTCCAGCCCGAGCCCATAGGCGTACGGCCGTCCCAGCAGCACCGCGCGGGCGCCGAGGGCGAGCGCCTTGAACACATCGTCACCGGTGCGCACTCCACTGTCGAAGAGCACCGCGAGCCGGTCGCCGACCGCCTCCACCACCCCCGGCAGCGCGTCGGCCGCCCCGATCGAGCCGCCCACCTGGCGGCCGCCGTGGTTGGACACGACGACGCCGTCCATCCCCGCGTCCGCCGCGCGCCGGGCGTCCTCGGGGTGCAGCACCCCCTTCAGCACGATCGGGCCGTCCCAGTGCTCGCGCAGGAACACCAGGTCCTCCCAGGTCTTCCCGGGGTCGCCGAACAGCTGCACGAAGTGCAGCACCGCGGCGTCCCGGTCCTCGTGGACCGGCTTGGCCAGCCCGGCCTGGAACGCCGGGTCGGTGAAGTAGTTGGCGGTGCCCACACCGTGCAGGAACGGCAGATACGCCTGGTCGAGATCGCGCGGACGCCAGGCCAGCAGCGGGGTGTCGAGGGTGACCACCAGGGCCGTGAAACCACAGGACTCGGCCCGGCTCAGAAAGCTCCTGGTGACCTCGCGGTCCTTGCCCCAGTAGAGCTGGAACCACCGCTCACCGTCGCCCATCGCCTCCGCCACCCGCTCCATCGGCGTACTGGACGCGGAGGAGAGGATGAACGGCACGCCCTGCGCCGCGGCGGCACGCGCCGCCGCGCACTCGGCCTCGGGGTGCATGATCGACAGCACTCCGATCGGCGCGAGCGCGAGCGGCGCGGGCAGCCGGGTGCCGAACAGCTCTACCGACAGATTCCGCCGCTGTACGTCACGGAGCATCCGGGGCACGATCCGATGCCGGTCCAGCGCCGCCCGGTTGGCCCGCTCGGTGCCACCGCTGCCCGCGCTGCCCGCCACATAGCCCACCGGCCCCGGCCCCAGCCGCGCCTCGGCCAGCTCCTCGAGCCGGGTGAGATCGGCGGGAAGCCGGGGAACGGCGCCGGTCATCCCGTTCAGATAGATCTCGTACTGAAATGCCGCCCAGTCCTTGCCGGGTTCCGGTTCTGTGACGTCGCCACCGATCATGTGCTTCCCTTCACCTGTCGATTACTGGTCAATTTCCCATTGCTGTAAGGGAGTAGAGGACTCGTAGGATCGACGAACCGTCGATCGCGTTCAAGAGATCACACCGGAACGCGATGAGGCCACGTTCCCGCATTGGAGTTCCACTTGCCGCTGACCAAGACAACGTGGCTGCTGCGTGCCGGCGCGCCCGTTGCCGTACTGGCGCTCGCCCTGACCGCGTGCGAACCATTCGGGGAAAAGGGCGATACATCCGAGAACGCACGGCACACTTCCCGCTCGGATGTCACCGATGGTCACCAGGGCGGTGCGCAGAAGGTCGGTATGCGATCGGACGGTGAGCGGCCGCTCCAGCCGGGCCAGGCCGGTACGCGTGCGTTCAAGGAGGACACCGGGGTCGAGCCCACCTATCGGATCGCGGTGCGGAAGGTCGACATCGGCACGGCGGCCGAGGCGAAGGCGCTGGCGCCGGACCCGGCGGACGCCGAGGGCATGGTGCCCGCGGTGGCCTATGTGAAGTACACCCATCTGCGCGGCGCCACGGTGAAGGAGTTTCCGCGGGTCGGGGACTACGCGGAGGTGTACGCGGACGGGCGGCGGGGAGCGAAGGTCACCGGCACTGCCGGACGGCCCAAGGGGTGCGCCGACCCGGATGAGATCAAGAACTGGAGGAACGGACAGAGCTATCTGCTCTGCAACACCTTTCTGATCCCCGCGCGGGCGAGGTCGGTCAAGGTCATGTGGACGGAGATCGGCGGCAAGCCGTTCGTCTGGACGTTCTGAACGGGGCGTGCCGAACCGGGCTTCGGCGCATTGAAGCTGGGCGCCGCGGGGCCGCTGGGCGGCTAGACGGGCAGGACCGAGGCCAGGAAGGGCTCCACGGCGCGGCGCCAGCCGTCCGGCTGGTCGTAGTGGACGAGATGGCCCGCGTCCACCACCTCCGCGTACTGCCCCCGGGGCAGCACCCGGACCATCTCCTGCGCCTCCGCGCGGCCCAGCTCACCGTCCAGCCCGCGCACGACCAGGGTGGGGCACTCGACCAGCGCGAGCTCCTCCCAATGGGCGTCATGGACCCAGGTGTCACGGACCTTCAGCATCTGACGGCAGGAGAACGCCGGGCGCCAGCCGTCCGAGCGCTCGGCCATGACCTCGGCGAAGAAGTCGCCCCGGGGCGGGTTCGGGCGCTCCAGCGTCGGATCGTCCTCACCGAACCACTTGCGCACATCGGCGAGCGTCGCGAACGGCACCGGCCAGGAGCGGAACCACTCGGCCCACTCGCGCTGCGAGGCGGCGCCGAGAGCCGAGGCCCGCATATCGCTGATGACCAGCGCCCGGACCAGGTCGGGGCGGCGGGCGGCGAGCTGCCAGGCGGTGAGGGCGCCCATGGCATGGCCGATCAGGGTGACGGGAGCGAGGCCGAGCTGCTCCACGGCCGCCTCCGCGTCGTCCACATAGGTGGAGCGGTCGAACGGCCCATCGGCCGGCTTCTCGCTGCGACCATGGCCGCGCTGGTCGAGGGCGACCGCCCGATGGCGGGTGGAGAGCCAGCGGGCCGTCTCCGCCCAGTGGGCGGCCCGGCCCAGCAGCCCATGGAGCAACAGCACTCCGGGGCCCCGCGCTCCCTCGCGGCCAGCGCCCGCCTTGGGCGGATCGGTGAACTCCCAGGCGGCGAGCCGCACGCCGCCGGCTCCGCTCACCTCGATACGTCGCACCATGTGGTCTGGCACCTCCAACCCTCTCTCGAACACCCTCACAGTATCGAACTCATATTCGAACATGAGGCATTGCCGTTCAACACCCCTCGTTCGAGTGACCGTGCTCGGGGATTGATCGTCTGCGCCCTGGGGAGACAGCTAGCGGGAGGCGGACTGCTCGGGGAAGGGAGTCCGCGGGGGACGACCCTGGGAGCTCGGGGCTCCGGGTCATCAGGGCCCCGGGTCGCACCGGCCGCGTTCGCGCGGTCCGTGCGCACCGGGGCCCACCGGGGGGACATGGGGAAGCGGGGCCCCGGCACCTGACGGCACCGGGGCCCTCGCCCGAGAACACCCCCTCGGCGGCACAGCCCATCGGGCCCACCGGACCCCCTCCCCTGACGATCCGAGCGTCAGCGACAGCGTCGCACGCGGCGGCCCGGACCGCTCGGTTTCTGTCGACTCCGGTATCGGGAAAATCCGTCGTCGCAGGTGGTGACGGCCGAATGGCTTGAACCGGGTGTATCGGTCAGCGTGTCGAGGCGCGGGAGGTTGTGCGGGGGTGTGTTCGCGCGGCGTTGGGAAGGGGGTGAGCGGAGTGCCGGAAGCGGGGTCAGCGGGCTGTCGGAAACCGGGTCAGCGACGTGTTGGGAAGCGAGACCGGGGAGCGTCAGCGCTTGGCCACGAAGACATGCGAGGCGATCTCCGCCTCCAGCTCCGCCGCCTCACCGCTGCTGCCGATCAGCACCCCGCCCGCCGACTCGGTGACGCTCACCACGGAGCCCGGCTGCACCCCGGCCCGCCGCAGGGTGTACATCACCTGGGCGTCGGCCTGGATGGGCTCGCCGATGCGGCGCACCACCACCGTCTTGCCCTCCGAACCCGGCTCCAGCTCACGCAGGCTCACCATGGACTCGTCCAGGAACGGATCGGCCTCGGCCTTCTCGCCCAGCTCCTCCAGGCCCGGAATCGGGTTTCCGTACGGCGACTCGGTCGGATGCCGGAGCAGCTCCAGCACCCGCCGCTCCACCGCCTCGCTCATCACATGCTCCCAGCGGCACGCCTCGGCGTGGACCTGCTCCCACTCCAGCCCGATCACATCGACGAGCAGGCACTCCGCGAGCCGGTGCTTGCGCATCACTCGGGTGGCCAGCCGGCGGCCCTCCTCGGTCAGCTCCAGATGACGGTCGCCCGCGACCGTGACCAGCCCGTCGCGCTCCATCCGCGCCACTGTCTGGCTGACCGTCGGACCGCTCTGCTCGAGCCGCTCCGCGATCCGGGCGCGCATGGGGACCACGCCCTCCTCCTCGAGCTCGAGGATGGTTCGGAGATACATCTCCGTGGTGTCGATCAGTCCGGACATGCGTGCCCCTCGAAGTGTCGTGCGGTGGCCCTCAGCCAATTCTGACGCATCCCACCGACAACGGGGCCGAGTCGGCCCCTTCCGCCGCGAGGGACCGGGCTGCTATTCACAGCGTCATGATCGAAACCCCCCACAGGGAAGGCGACGCGTTGATGAGCGAGTCCAAACCGGCCGGGCGATTCTTCGACGCGGCCATCGGCCTGCTGCGGCAGGTGCGGGACGAGGAGGGCGAGCATATCGCCGCGGCGGGCACCCTGATCGCCGATACCGTCGCCGCGGGCGGCCGCCTCTTCACGTTCGGTGCCGGGCACTCCTCCCTGCCCGCGCAGGACGTCGTCTACCGCGCGGGCGGGCTCGCGCTGATGAACCTGCTGCCGGTGCCGGGCGCGGTGGGCGTGGACGTCGTCCCCGCCACCCTGGGCAGCGCGCTCGAACGCGTCGACGGGCTCGCCACGACCGTCCTCGACAGCAGCCCGCTCCGGGCCGGGGACCTGCTGATCGTGATCTCGCTGTCCGGGCGCAACGCGCTGCCCGTGGAGATGGCCATCAGCGCGCGGGAGCGCGGCATCAAGGTGATCGGGCTGACCTCGGTCGGCTACGCGACCGGCACGACCTCGCGCAACCCTTCCGGTGGCTTCCTCAAGGACCACTGCGACCTGGTCGTCGACAACAAGATCGCGGTCGGGGACGCGGAGCTCACGGCGGACGGCGTCGGCGCCCCCTTCGCGCCCGCGTCCACCGTCGTGACGAGCGCGATCATGCAGTCCATGGTGGCGGCCGGGATCGGGGAGCTGGCCGAGCGCGGGATCGAGCCGCCCATGCTGAGGTCGGGGAACGTGGACGGCGGACACGAGTGGAACCGTAAGGTGATGGCCGACTACGGGGACCGGATCTTCTACCGGCGCTGAGACCTTGCCGGGGGCCTTCACCGGAGGGGCGCCCTCCTGTGGGGGCGCTCGCCGGTACGACTGCCCCGGTGCTGCGTTCTTCCGTCGCGCCCCGCTCCCCCGTGCGGCGTCAGCGCCTGCGTACGGCCAGGTCCACCGAGGCGGCGACCCGGGCCGCGACGTCCTCCGCGTACGTCGCGTCCGTCCGGTCGAAGGCCCGGCGGCTGGAGGTGCGCAGGAAGGTGACCACGCCGAGGGTGCGGCCGCGGCTGCGCAGCACCGCGCACAGGCCGTGCACCGAGCCCTCAGGCCATTTGCGGGTCGCCGCCCACTGGACCGCCCCCGACTCGTCCGAGCGTCTCGCGCTCGCCCGCACCGAACCGCAGCGCTCGACCGCCTGGAGCGCCGGATGGCCCTCCGGGTAGGCCAGCGGGATGCCGCCCGGGACCACGGGCGGGCAGGGGCCCGGGGCGCCGGTGGGCGTGGCCGCCGCCCGGACCAGCCGGGTGCGGTCGGCCGGGGCGCCCGGCGGCGGGTCCAGGACCAGGTCGATCAGGGCGTGGTCGGCGAAGCCCGCCAGCGCGAAGTCCAGGTGGACCGAGGCGGCCTCCATCGGGTCCTCGCATTCGGCCGCCGCCCGCGCCGCCCGGTGCAGCTGGTTGCCCCGGAAGCGCATTCGGGCGCTCTCCTGCTCCTGGCCCTTCACCTCCGTCACGTCCTGGAAGATCCAGGCCACGCCGAGCGGCGCCGGCTCCTCGGTGAGCGGTGAGGCCAGCCGGAGGAAGCCGCTGCGCCAGCAGCGGCGGCGCGCCGCCGCCCCGGTCTCGCCCCGGTCGGCGCCCTCGCCGCGCACCGCCTCGTCGTCGTCGAGCAGTTCGTAGCGCACGCCCTCCGCGCCCTCGAGGCCGTCCGCCGCGTCGGCGTCGGCGTCCCGCAGCGTCACCCACAGCTCGGTGGGCGCCGGGGGCGCGCCCTCCGCCAGGACGTGCTGGAGCGCGGCCTCCGCCTCCTCCACGCCCTGGTCCAGGAAGTCGCCCAGCGGCCGTCCCGGCGCGGCCTTACGGACGGTGCGCAGCGCGCCCGCCGCATTGGCGTTGACGACGGCCACCCGCAGATCCGCGTCGACCAGGACCACGTTCCACGACGCGTCGTCCAGCAGCGCCTCGCTCAGCGCGATCGACCGCTCCAGGTCGACCTGGGCGTGCACCTCGCTGAAGGCGCAGTACACCCCGGCCGGGCGGCCGTCCGCGCCCGGCACCCCCGAGGACTGGGTACGGACCAGGACCCGGCCGCCGTCCTTGGTCAGCAGCGCGAACTCGTGCACCCGGCGTCCCGTGGCGCCCATGGCCTCCGTAAGGCGCGCCTCGACGTCCCGGGCGTCCCCCGGGCGGGCCGCCCAGCCGCCCAGCCCCTTGCGGCCGACCGCCTCCGCCGCCGTCCAGCCGAGGATGCGCTCGGCCTCGTGGTTCCAGTGGGTCACCGTGCCGTCGGCGTCGAACGCGCACAGGGCGGCGTCCATCCCGTCGAGCAGCGCGGCGAGCAGTTCGGAGTCGGGCCGCTCGGGGCCGTCCGGGCAGTCGGGGTGGCCGGACGCCGACGGGGCCGCGCCCGGCTGTCCCGGGACCCCCCGCGAGGACCGGGCGGAACGCGCTGGACGTGCGGGTTCGGAACGTTGTGAAGCGCTCACCTGACACCCCTTGCTGGACGTGGCTGTCTGTGGTGGGGCACGTCGGACATTGAACTCGAACGTGACGCGCGCCACACCGCATTCGTCGAAATCGTTGCCTCACGGAAATTCGCTTGTGTGTGGCAGGAGGGGGTTCTTAGTGTGTTGGTACACGAGAAGGGAGGTGGTTCGGCAGATGTATGAAATCCGGACGCGTGAGGTGACTGCGGGCTAGCAGTCCGTCGTCGCGCTCAGCGCATTCGCCGGACTGGCGCACCAGAGGTGCGCGGCCGGCCAATCCCAAGCAGTCACCCGACCCGCGGGTCGCCGGTACGTCCGACCGGCCCCCTTCCGCCTCAGGGCGTCAGGGGACAGACCCGCGGGTTGTCCGCGTTCTCGGGGCGTTCTCAGGACGCTCCAAGGGCCGGGCCCCGAGCACGAGGCGGCCCCGCCCCGAGCACGAGGCGGCCCGCACGAGGCCCTTACGGCCGTCGGCGCCCCCTTACCGGCACAGCGCCCTTACGGCCGTCGGCGCCCCCTTACGGGCGCGGCCGCCCCACTACGGGTACAGCCGCTCGACCCGCCAGCCGCCGTCCCCCTCGGGCAGCCGGACATACCGCAGCCGGTCGTGCAGCCGGTTCTCCCGGCCCTGCCAGAACTCCACCGCCTCCGGCACCACCCGGAACCCGCCCCACTCCGGCGGCACCGGCACCTGCTCGCCCGGCGGATAGCGGTCCGCCAGCTCCTCGTACGAGCGGTCCAGCTCCTCCCGCGAGCCCACCACCGTGGACTGCGAACTCGCCCACGCCCCCAGCTGCGAGCCGTGCGGCCGGGTGCGGAAGTACGCCGCCGTCTCATCACGCCCGGTGCGCCGCGCGGTGCCCGTCACGATCACCTGCCGGGCGATGGGGTGCCAGGGGAAGAGCAGGGAGACATGCGGGTTCTCGCCCAGCTCACGGCCCTTGCGGGAGCCGTAGTTGGTGTAGAAGACGAAGCCGCGCTCGTCGAAGCTCTTCATCAGGACCGTGCGGGAGCTGGGGCGGCCCCGCGCGTCGGCCGTCGAGACGACCATGGCGTTCGGCTCGAACAGCCCGCTGCCGACGGCGTCCTCGAACCACCGGGTGAACTGCCCGAACGGATCATCCGCCAGGTCCGCCTCGTCGAAGCCGGCCGCGCGGTAGTGCTCGCGCATGGCAGCCGGGTCGTACGTACGCGCGGAGGAAGCCGAGGGCTCCGAGTCAACGTGAGGCACGGGCATATCTTGCAACATCATCGGTCCGTCGGACGGGCGGCCCCGGAAGAGCGCTCTCCCTCCCCCGCCCCGGCGACCCGTAACCCTTCCGCGTTCCGGAGGGGATGTGCCACTTCTCACGCTTCCCCACGGGCAGCGCACGCACCAGACTGAGCGGACCACGCGCCGCCCGTTCGGCGCCTGGACAGGCACCACCCCCCGTGTCCCGGAGGTCGCTCCCCGCCACGGTTGGGTGACCACCACCCGCACGGGGCACATCACGGAGTGACCGGTACGGACCGCGAGCCGTGTCAGGCGGCCGCGGAACCGTTCCGACACCGTCCGCCGCCGACCCGTCGTCCCGCAATGAGGAGCCGCCTGATGTCCGACTTCGTACCCGGACTCGAAGGAGTCGTCGCGTTCGAGACGGAGATCGCCGAACCCGACAAGGAAGGCGGCGCGCTCCGCTACCGAGGCGTGGACATCGAGGACCTGGTGGGCCATGTCTCCTTCGGGAACGTCTGGGGTCTGCTGGTCGACGGCGCCTTCAACCCGGGGCTGCCGGCCGCCGAGCCGTTCCCCATCCCGGTCCACTCCGGGGACGTCCGGGTCGACGTGCAGTCCGCGCTGGCCATGCTCGCGCCCGTCTGGGGCCTCAAACCGCTGCTGGACATCGACGAGGAACAGGCCCGTGAGGACCTGGCGCGCGCGGCCGTGATGGCCCTGTCCTACGTGGCCCAGTCGGCCCGCGGCCAGGGGAAGCCGATGGTGCCGCAGCGGGAGATCGACAAGGCCGGAACCATCGTGGAGCGCTTCATGCGGCGCTGGCGCGGTGAGCCGGACCCCAAGCACGTGGCCGCCGTCGACGCGTACTGGACCTCGGCGGCCGAGCACGGCATGAACGCCTCCACCTTCACCGCCCGCGTCATCGCCTCCACCGGCGCCGATGTCGCCGCCGCGCTCTCCGGCGCGGTGGGCGCCATGTCGGGACCGCTGCACGGCGGCGCGCCCTCCCGGGTGCTCGGCATGATCGAGGAGATCGAGCGCACCGGGGACGCCACCCGCTACGTCAAGCAGGCCCTCGACCGGGGCGAGCGGCTGATGGGCTTCGGCCACCGGGTCTACCGCGCCGAGGACCCGCGGGCGCGGGTGCTGCGGCGCACCGCCAAGGAGCTGGGCGCACCGCGCTTCGAGGTCGCCGAGGCGCTGGAGCGGGCCGCCCTGGACGAGCTGCACAACCGCAGGCCGGACCGGGTGCTGGCGACGAACGTGGAGTTCTGGGCGGCCATCATGCTGGACTTCGCGGAGGTCCCGGCGCCCATGTTCACCTCGATGTTCACCTGCGCCCGTACGGCGGGCTGGAGCGCGCACATCCTGGAGCAGAAGCGGACCGGCCGGCTGGTGCGGCCGTCGGCCCGGTACGTCGGCCCCGGCACGCGCAGCCCGCACGAGGTCGACGGCTACGGGGACACCGCCTCGCGGTAGGTCGGCTCGCGGTAGATCGGCTCGCGGCGGGTCAGCTCGCGGCGGGTCGGCTCGCTACGGGCGGGCTCGCTACGGGCGGGCTCGCTACGGGTCGGCTCGCGACGGGTCAGGAGGTGGCCGGGGCGGGGTGGTCGGGGGCCGGGCGGTCGTCCGGGTCCTTCGGGGCCAGGATCCCCTCCAGGATCCGCGACCACTGGGCCACCACCCGCTCCCGGCGGTGGCCGTCGTCCGTCAGCAGATTGGCCAGGCCGAGGCCCCGTCCCAGGTCGAGCAGGCCCTGGACGGCCTCCCGGACGCCCGGCACCGACTCGTCGGCGCCCAGCAGCTCGACCGCCATCCGATGCGTCTCCCGGCCGATCTTCGCCTCCAGCGCGGTCACCCGGGCGCCCAGCTGCTCCTCGTACGAGGCCGCGACCCACAGCTGGAGGGCGGCCCGGAAGAGCGGGCCGGTGTAGAGGGTGATCAGCGCCTCGACCACCGCGGGGACGCGGCCCTCCCCGTGCGGGGCGGGGAGGGCGCGCAGCTCCGCCGAGCGCTCCTCGGCGACATGCTCGACGGCGGCCGTGAAGAGGTCCTCGCGGGTCGGGAAGTGGTGCTGGGCCGCGCCCCGCGACACCCCCGCCCGCTCGGCGACCACCGCGACCGTGGAACCGGCCCAGCCGCGCTCGGCGAGGCAGGCCACGGCGGCCTCCAGCAGCCGCCTGCGGGTGGCGCGGCTGCGGTCCTGCTTGGGGTCGCGCAATGCCGTACGGGGGGTCATCGGGACGCCCCGGCGGGACCCGCGCTCCCCGCGGCCCCCTCGTCCCCCGTCGCGTCCGGTATCGCCTCCGCGTCGGACACCGTCCCCGCGTCGGACGCCGTCTGCCGCACCCACGCAGGATCGCGCCGCTCCAGGAACGACGTCATGCCCTCGCGCGCCTCCTCGGAGGCGAAGAGGCGGGCCGACAGCGCGGCCAGCGCCTCGCCGTCCCGGTCGAAGGCGCGCAGCACATCGGCGGTCACCAGCCGCTTGGACTCGGCCAGGCCCTGCGGGGAGCCCCGGCGCAGCCCGTCGAGGACCGGCGCCAGCGCCTCGTCCGCGTCCCCCTCCGGGTCCGCGAGCGTCACCAGACCGATCCGGGCCGCCTCGGCGGCGCCGAACCGCTCACCCGTGAGGTAGTAGCGGGCCGCCGCGCGCCGGTCCAGCCGGGGCAGCAGCGGCATCGAGATGACGGCCGGGGCGAGGCCGAGCCGCGCCTCGGTGAAGGCGAAGCTGGCGCCGCGCCCGGCCGCCGAGATGTCGCAGGCCCCGAGCAGCCCGAGCCCACCGGCCCGTACGTGCCCGGTGACGCGGGCGACCACCGGCTTGGGCAGCTCCACGATCGACCGCAACAGGTCCACAAGACCGGACGCCCCGGCCGCCGAGGGCGGTTCGCTCAGATCCGCGCCCGCGCAGAAGGTGGTGCCGGTGTGGGTGAGCAGCACCGCCCGCACGCGGTCGTCCCGCCCGGCCGCCGCCAGCGCCTCGCGCAACTCCGCGACCAGGCGCGAGGAGAGGGCGTTGCGGTTGTGCGGCGAGTCCAGGGTCAGGGTGGTGATCCCGCGCGCGGAGTCGGACCGGACAAAGGGCTTCGCCGCGTCGGCCGTAAGGCCGTCGGTCGTGGCGCCGTCGGCCTTACGGCCGTCGTTCAGCGGGCGGTCGGCCGTGGGGCCGGTCGTGGGGCCGTCGGTCATGGGGCGGTCGAACTCCTTTCCCTGGCGCGCAGTTCACGCCTGAGGATCTTGCCGGTGGCCGAGCGCGGCACGGCGTCCGTGAACTCCACACGGCGCACCTTCTTGTACGGGGCCACCTGTCCGGCAACGTACGCGATCAGGTCGTCCTCCGAGATCCGGGTCCCGGGCCTGGGCACCACATACGCCTTGGGGATCTCATTGCCCGCCCCGTCCACCACCCCGATCACGGCGGCGTCGACGACGGCCTCATGGGCGAGCAGCACGGCCTCCAGGTCGGCCGGGGCGACCTGGTAGCCCTTGTACTTGATCAGCTCCTTCACCCGGTCCACCACATACAGCCAGCCGTCCGCGTCCACATGTCCGACGTCGCCGGTGTGCAGCCAGCCCTCGGCGTCGATCATCGCGTCGGTGTCCTCGGGACGGCCCAGATAGCCCTTCATCACCTGCGGTCCGCGGATGACGATCTCGCCGTCCTCACCCACGGCCAGGTCCGTGCCGCCGTCCGGGTCCACGATGCGCATCTCGGTGCTCGGGAGCAGCTTTCCTACGGTCCCGGGCGGGGCGTTCTTCGCGTCGCGCGGCACCAGATGGGAGCCCGGGGACAGCTCCGTCATCCCGAACGCCTGAAGCAGCGGCGGTACGCCGAGCCGCTGGGCGCACGCCTTCGCGAGCCGGGCGTCCAGCGGGGCCGCCGCGCTCAGCACATACCGCACCGACGACAGGTCATGGCCGTCCACCGCCGGATGCTTGGCGAGCGCGAGCACGATCGGCGGGGCCACATAGAGCGCCTGGGCGCGGTGCTTCTCGATCGCCGCGAGGAAGGTGTCGAGTTCGAAGCGGGGCAGCACGATCACGGTGCCGCCATTGCGGAGCGGTGCGTTCATGAGCGCCGTAAGGCCGTAGCTGTGGAAGAACGGCAGGACGGCCAGCACCCGCTCCCCCGGCGAGTTGGGCACCAGCGTCTCCACCTGCGCGAGGTTGGTGGCGACGTTGCGGTGGGTGAGCATCACGCCCTTGGGAGTGCCGGTGGTGCCGGAGGAGTACGGCAGGACGGCGATGTCCTCGGCAGGGTCGATCTCCACCACCGGTTCGGGCGCGGTGGCGCTCAGCATGGAGCGCAGCGAGCGATGGCCACTCGCCTCGTCACAGACGAAGATCTCCCGTATCCCGCCCGCCCGTTCGGCGGCCTGCCGCGCCACGCCCAGCAGCGCCGAGACGGAGATGATCCACGACGCGGCCGCGTCCCGAAGCTGCTTGGCGAACTCCTCCGGCGTGGCCAGCGGATGCACCGTGGTGACCGCGGCCCCGGTGCGGGTGGCGCCGTAGAACGCCGGCGGGTACATGATCGAGTTGGGGCTGTGCAGGGCCACCACATCGCCCTTGCGCACCCCCGCCTCGGCCAGCGCGGCCCCGATCCGGCGGGACGCGCGATCCAGCGCGGCATAGCTCAGGGCCGCCCCGGTCACGCCGTCCACCAGCGCGGTCAGGTCGCCGAACTCCTCGGCCGCGCGGGCCAGTACGGCGTCGTGGATGGGCAGATCGACGGGCGGTACATCGGGATACTCGCTGCGCAGCACCATGGCCGCTCCCCTCAGCTCTGATGGACCTACCTGTCCGTTCTGCCCTACCCGCGAGCTCCCTACGACTTCGGCGGGCCCGGCACCGAGCGGCCCCGGCGCCCGCTCAGTAGGACTTGGGCAGGCCCAGGGTCTGGTGGGAGACGTAGTTGAGGATCATCTCCCGGCTGACGGGGGCGATCCGGGCCACCCGGGCGGCCGTGATCAGCCGCGCCAGCCCGTACTCGGCGGTCAGGCCGTTGCCGCCGAGGGTGTGCACGGCCTGGTCCACCGCCTTCACCGCGGCCTCCCCGGCCGCGTACTTGGCCATGTTGGCGGCCTCGCCCGCGCCCGCGTCATCGCCCTCGTCGTACAGGTACGCCGCCTTCGCCATCATCAGCCGGGCCAGCTCCAGCTCGATATGGGCCTGGGCGAGGGGGTGGGCGACCGCCTGGTGGGCGCCTATGGGCTCCTTCCACACCTGGCGGGTGCGGGCGTAGTCCACGGCCTTGTCGAGCGCGTAGCGGCCCATCCCCAGTGCGAAAGCCGCCGTCATGATGCGCTCCGGGTTGAGCCCCGCGAACAGCTGGAGCAGCCCGGCGTCCTCGTCGCCCACCAGCGCGTCGGCGGGCAGCCTCACGTCGTCCAGCACCAGCTCGAACTGCTTCTCCGCGGCGGCCAGTTCCATGGGGATGTGGTGGTGGGAGAAGCCGTGGGTCTCGCGCGGGACGATGAACAGACAGGGCTTGAGCTTCCCGGTCCTGGCGTCCTCCGTGCGGCCGACGACAAGGACCGCGTCGGCCTTGTCCACACCCGTGATGAAGACCTTACGGCCGTTGAGTATCCAGCCGCCGCGCTCGTCCCGGCGGGCGGTGGTGGTGATGCGGTGCGCATTGGATCCGGCGTCGGGCTCGGTGATGCCGAAGGCCATGGTGATGCTGCCGTCGGCCAGGCCCGGCAGCCAGCGCTCCTTCTGCTCGGCGGTGCCGAACCGGGCGATGACGGTGCCGCAGATGGCGGGCGAGACGACGAGCATGAGCAGCGGGCAGCCCGCCGCGCCCAGCTCCTCAAGGACGATGGACAGCTCGGTGATGCCGCCGCCCCCGCCGCCGTATTCCTCGGGGAGGTTGACGCCGAGGTAGCCCAGCTTTCCTGCCTCGGCCCACAGTTCGGCGACCCCGTCGCCCTCCTGGGGGCCGCCCGGGGCGTGTCCCTTGGCGAAGGACGACACCGCGGCGCGGAGCGCCACGCGCTCCGGGGTGTCCACGGGCGTGTGCGGGCTGGTCATGGACGGCTCCTCCCACGTGCGTGCGTTGTTCGGGCCGCACGCGCTGCGCTGTGCGGGCCCCTTGCGGTGCGTCGCGCGGTCCGGCTGTGTCGCGGCCCGTGCGGAGTGTGCGAGCTGTGCGGACCCGGACCGTGTTGCCCGTACGGACCGTGTGGGCCATACGGACCGTGTGGCCCGTACGAGCCGTACGGTGTGCGGGGCTCGTACGAGCCGTACGGTGTGCGGGGCCCGGTCACTCCCCCGCCGCCACGACGGCGAGCAGGGCTCCGACCTCGACCTGGCGGCCGGGGGCGGCGTGCAGGGCGGTGAGCACCCCGGCGGCGGGCGCGGTCACGCGGTGCTCCATCTTCATGGCCTCCAGCCACAGCAGGGACTGTCCGGCTTCGACGCGGTCCCCGACGGCCACCTCGGCGACCCGCACCACCGTGCCCGGCATGGGCGCCAGCAGCGAGCCGGGCTCGGCGCGGGCGGCGGGGTCGGGGAAGCGGGGCAGCGCGGTGAACGCGTGGCTGCCCTGGGGCGTGTCGACATAGCGGTGCTCCCCATAGGCCGTCACCTCGAACGTCCGCCGGACCCCGGCCACCTCGAGGACGACCCGCACCGGCTCGGTGTCCCGCCCCTGCTCGACGCCCAGCAGCCGGACGTCGGAGAAGCCCTCCGCGAGCAGCCCGTCGCGGGTGAGGCGGTAGCGCACCTCGTGCTCGGTGCCGCCCGGTTCTGCGCGGTAGCTCCTCAGCTGCGGCTGGGAGGGCACATTGCGCCAGCCGCCCAGCCGTCCCGCCACGGTCGCCGGTCGCCGCCGCGCCGCGTCGGCCAGGGCGGCGGCGAGGGCGGCGAGCGGAGCCGCGTCGTCGTCCGAGGCGGCGGTCAGCTCGGTCAGATGGCGTTCGAGGAACCCGGTGTCCATACGGGCCGCCGCGAACTCCGGGTGGCGCAGCGCCCGTACGAGCAGCTCGCGGTTGGTCACCGGGCCGTGGATCCGGGCCCGCTCCAGACCGTGGGCCAGCCGCCGCACCGCCTCGGCCCGGGTGGGGGCCACGGCGATGACCTTGGCCAGCATCGGGTCGTAGTGGACGCCGATCGCGTCCCCGCCGTCCGGCCCGGAGTCCACCCGCAGCCCGGGGATATCCAGCCGGTGCAGGATCCCCGTCTGCGGCCGCCAGTCGCGCGCCGGGTCCTCGGCGTACAGCCGCGCCTCGATCGCGTGCCCCCGGGGCGCCGGGGGCTGGGCGTCGAGCCGCTCCCCCTCCGCGATCCGCAGCTGGAGCGCCACCAGGTCGAGGCCGTGGATCTCCTCGGTGACCGGGTGCTCGACCTGGAGGCGGGTGTTCATCTCCAGGAAGTACGCCCGCCCCGAGGGCGAGACCAGGAACTCCACCGTGCCCGCGCCCTCGTAGCCGATCGCGCGCGCCGCGTTCGCCGCCGACTCGGCCAGGGTGTGCCGCAGTTCCTCGTCGAGACCGGGGGCCGGGGCCTCCTCGATGACCTTTTGGTGGCGGCGCTGGAGGGAGCAGTCGCGGGTGCCCAGGGTCCATACGGTGCCGTGGGTGTCGGCGAGCACCTGGACCTCGACATGGCGGGCGCCCTCCATATAGGGCTCCACGAAGATCTCGCCGTCGCCGAAGGCGGAGGCCGCCTCGGCGCGGGCGGAGTCGAGTTCGGCGGGGAGCGCGTCGAGCTCGCGCACCACCCGCATGCCCCGGCCGCCGCCGCCCGCCGCCGCCTTGACCAGCACGGGCAGATCGTCGGCGGTGACCTCGGCCGGGTCGAGCGGATCGAGCAGCGGCACGCCCGCCTTGCGCATGATCTCCTTGGCGCGGGTCTTGGAGGCCATGGCCTCCATCGCCTCGGGCGGCGGCCCGACCCACACCAGCCCCGCCGTCCTTACGGCGCGCGCGAAGTCGGCGTGCTCGGAGAGGAAGCCATAGCCGGGGTGGACGGCGTCGGCCCCGGCGGCCAGGGCCGCCTTCACCAGGAGATCGCCCCGCAGATAGGTGTCGGCCGGGGCGTCACCCGGCAGCCTTACGGCGGCGTCGGCCTCGCGCGCGTGGGGCGCGTCGGCGTCCGCGTCGGAGTGCACCGCGACGGTGGCGATGCCGAGTTCACGGCAGGTGCGGACGATACGCCGCGCTATCTCGGCGCGGTTGGCGACCAGGAGGGAACGGATCACGGGTTCCTCACTCACATCCGGAAGACGCCGAAGCCACCGCGCGCGCCCTCGACCGGCGCGGTGTGCAGGGCGGACAGACACAGGCCGAGCACGGTGCGGGTGTCGCGCGGGTCGATGACGCCGTCGTCGTAGAGCCGCCCGGACAGGAAGAGCGGCAGCGACTCGGACTCGATCTGCTGCTCCACCATGGCGCGCAGCGCGGCGTCGGCCTCCTCGTCGTACGGCTGCCCCTTGGCGGCGGCGGACTGCCGGGCGACGATCGACATCACCCCGGCGAGCTGCTGCGGGCCCATCACGGCGGACTTGGCGCTGGGCCAGGCGAAGAGGAAGCGCGGGTCGTACGCCCGGCCGCACATCCCGTAGTGACCGGCGCCGTACGAGGCGCCGATGAGCACCGACAGATGCGGTACCCGGGAGTTGGAGACGGCGTTGATCATCATGGCGCCGTGCTTGATGATCCCGCCCTGCTCGTAGTCGCGGCCGACCATGTAGCCCGTGGTGTTGTGCAGGAAGAGCAGCGGGATGTCGCGCTGGTTGGCGAGCTGGATGAACTGCGCGGCCTTCTGCGACTCCTCGCTGAACAGCACCCCCTGGGCATTGGCCAGGACCCCGACCGGATAGCCGTGCAGCGCGGCCCAGCCGGTGGCCAGACTCCGCCCGTACAGCGGCTTGAACTCGTCGAAGTCCGAGCCGTCGACGATCCGGGCGATCACCTCACGCGGATCGAACGGGACCTTCAGATCGCTCGGAACGATGCCGAGCAGCTCCTCGGCGTCGTACTTCGGCGGTTCGGCGGGCCCGGGATCGGGGTGCGCCTTGCGCCAGTTGAGGCGGGCCACCACCCGGCGGGCCTGGCGCAGCGCGTCGGGCTCGTCGGTGGCGAAGTAGTCGGCCAGCCCGGAGGTGCGGGCGTGCATCTCGGCGCCGCCCAGCGACTCGTCGTCGCTCTCCTCGCCGGTGGCCATCTTCACCAGCGGCGGACCGCCCAGGAAGACCTTGGAGCGCTCCTTGACCATGATCACGTGGTCGGACATCCCGGGGATGTACGCGCCTCCGGCGGTGGAGTTGCCGAAGACCACGGCGATCGTGGGGATCCCCTCGGCGGACAGCCGGGTGAGGTCGCGGAACATCGCCCCGCCCGGGATGAAGATCTCCTTCTGGGAGGGGAGATCGGCGCCGCCGGACTCGACGAGGCTGACGACCGGGAGGCGGTTCGCCCGGGCGATCTCATGCGCGCGCAGCGACTTCCTCAGCGTCCACGGATTGCTCGCACCGCCCCGCACGGTGGGGTCGTTGGCGCTGATCAGGCACTCGACACCGGAGATCACCCCGATACCGGTGACGACGGACGCCCCGACCGGGTAGTCGCTGCCCCACGCGGCCAGCGGGGACAGCTCCAGAAAGGGCGTATCGGGGTCCAGGAGCAGTTCGATCCGCTCCCGGACGAGCAGCTTCCCGCGCTTGCGGTGCCGCTCGACGTACTTCTCGCCGCCGCCCGCCAGCGCCTTGGCGTGTTCGGCGGAGAGCTCATCGAGCTTGGCGAGCATCGCCTCGCGGTGGGCCGTGTAGTCGGCGCCTGCGGGATCGAGCGCGGACGCGAGCACGGTCACAGAAGAACCTCCGGTATGTCGAGGTGGCGGGAGCGCAGCCATTCGCCGACGGCCTTGGCCTGGGGGTCGAAGCGGGCCTGCGCGGCGACGCCCTCGCCGAGCAGGCCGTCCACGACGAAGTTGAGGGCCCGCAGCCGGGGCAGCGGATGGCGGGTGACGTTCAGTTCGGCCGTCTCCGGGAGCAGCTCCCGCAGCCGGTCGACGGTGAGGGTGTGGGCCAGCCAGCGCCAGGCGTCCTCGCCGCGCGCCCAGACGCCGATGTTGGCGCTGCCGCCCTTGTCGCCGCTGCGGGCCCCGGCGACCGCGCCGAGCGGGGCACGGCGGGTCGGGCCCGGCGGCAGCGGGGGCGGCGGCGAAGGCTCGTCCACGGGGCCTCCGGCGGCGGGCGTGGTGGGCGCCGGGGGGATGGACAGCCGGGAGCCGTCGGGCAGTACGGCGGTGTGCGGCACGGTGTCGGCCGGGGTCTCCACCGCCTCGAAGACGCCGTAAGGGGAGCCCTTTCCGGGCGGGGCGGTGACATGGAAGCCGGGGTAGCTGGCGAGGGCCAGTTCGACGGCCGCGCCGCTGATCACCCTGCCCACCGCCGCCGGGTCCCGGTCGCGCACCACCAGCCGCAGCAGCGCGCTCGCCTCCTCCTGGACGGCCGCGTCGGGGTGGTCGGTACGGGAGAGGGTCCAGCGGACCTCGGCGGGGCGGCGCTTGGCCATCGCCCCCTCCATCTGGTCCCGTACGAGCGCCGCCTTGGCCTCGATGTCCAGGCCGGTGAGCACGAACACCACCTCATTGCGGTGGCCGCCGAGCCGGGTCAGCCCGGTCTTGAGGGTGCGGGGCGGCGCCTCGCCGCGTACGCCGTGGACGCGCACCCGGTCCGGGCCGTCCTGGGCCAGCCGCACCGAGTCCAGCCGGGCGGTGACATCCGGGCCCGGGTAGCGGGCGCCCGCCGTCTCGTAGAGGAGCTGGGCGGTGACGGTGCCGACCGTGACGGCGCCGCCGGTGTGCGGATGCTTGGTGATCACGCTGGAGCCGTCGGGGTGGATCTCGGCGAGGGGGAAGCCGGGGCGGCGGACGTCGTGCTCGGCGAAGAAGGAGTAGTTGCCGCCGGTCGCCTGGGTGCCGCACTCCAGGATGTGCCCGGCGACCACGGCTCCGGCGAGCGCGTCCCAGTCGTCTGCGGCCCATCCGAAGTGCGCGGCGGCCGGGCCCGTCACCAGCGCGGCGTCCGTCACCCGCCCGGTGACCACCACGTCCGCGCCACCGCGCAGACAGGCAGTGATCCCGGCCCCGCCGAGATACGCGTTGGCGGTGACCACGCCCGGCCCCCACGCGCGGGCGCCGAGCAGGTCGTCGCCCTCGACATGGGCCACCCGGCACTGGATCCCGAGCCGCTCGGCGAGCTCGCGGATCGCGTCCGCCAGCCCGGCCGGGTTGAGCCCGCCCGCGTTGGTGACGAGCCGTACGCCGCGCTCCATGGCGAGCCCCAGGGTCTCCTCGAGCTGGCGCGGAAAGGTCGTGGCATAGCCCCGCGCCGGGTCCTTGGCGCGGTCCCGGCCCAGGATGAGCATGGTCAACTCGGCGAGGTAGTCACCGGTCAGCACGTCCAGGGGCCCACCGGTGAGCATCTCGCGCAGCGCGTCGAAGCGGTCGCCGTAGAAGCCCGAGGCGTTGCCGATGCGGAGGGGGCGGGGCGGAGGGGTCACGGGGCGCCTCCGGGGCGGTGTCCGGGCTCGTCGCGCTGGGGGGCGGTGGTGGTGTCGCCCGGGGCATCACCGCCGGTGTGCTCCGTCCACTGCCCCGGGGCGCGGCCCTTGCCCGGCGGGCCCGCGAACGCCTGGGCGATGTCCAGCCAGCGGTCCGCGTCCGGCCCCTCGGCACGTACGGCCAGATCGTCGCGGTGGGCCCGCTGGGTCACCAGCAGACAGAAGTCCAGAACGGGCCCGGTGACCCGCTGACCGGCGTCCTCCGGCCCGTACGTCCACACCTCACCGTCCGGCGCGGTGAGTTCGACCCGGAACTCCTCGGCCGGCGGCTCCATCCCCCGCGCCGCGTACGCGTAGCCCCGCGCCCGGACCCCGATCCGGGCCACATGGCGCAGCCGGGCGGTGGGGGCCCGGCGCACCCCCAGGGCGTCGGCGATGTCCTGCCCGTGCGCCCAGGTCTCCATCAGCCGGGCGGTCGCCATGGACATCACGCTCATCGGCGGCCCGTACCACGGCAGCCGGGCGCGCGGCGGCTGCGCGGCCAGCGTCTGGAGCAGCCGCTCCCGCCCCTCGCGCCAGCGGCCCAGCAGCACCTCGGGCGGCGCGGCCGCGCCGCGCTCGGCGCCCTCGTCCACGAACGCGTCCGGCGCGGCCCACGCCCGGCGCACCTCGTCCGCGAACCCCTGGGCGTCCTCGGCGGCCTGTACGGCCCGTTCGTCGGTCCACGCGAGATGGGCGATCTGGTGGGCGATGGTCCACCCGGGCGCGGGCGTCGGCGTCCGCCACTCCGCGCCCCCGAGCCCGGCCACCAGGCCGTCCAACTCGTCACCCTCCGCCCGCAGATCGCCGAGCAGAGCCTCCGTCTCGGACACGCGTCGCTCCCGTCGTCGGGTCTCGTCGAGCGAGAGTGGCAGCGTGACGAGAAACAATCAAGCACGCTTGCATGATTCAGCCGGTTGAGACAGTCCGTCAGGGCGCGCCGGCAGTGGACCTGGTCGGCTCGGCGCACGGGCAGTGGGGCCTACGGCAGCCGTTCCGCCAGGACCTCTGCCAGGTGGCGGCCCTTCCGGCCCGCCAGCTGGGTGAGTTGGGTGCGGCAGGAGTAGCCGTCCGCCAGGACTTCGGCGCCGGGTTCCGCGGCCCTTACGGATGGCAGCAGTTGCTCCTCGGCGCAGGCCGCCGAGACCTCGTAGTGGCCGTCCTCGAAGCCGAAGTTGCCCGCCAGGCCGCAGCAGCCGCCGCTCAAGGTGCCCGTAAGGCCCGCGCGTTCGCGCAGGCGGCGCTCGGCGGCGTCGCCCAGGACGGCGTGCTGGTGGCAGTGGGTCTGGCCGACGACGGGGCGGTCGATCCTCGGGGGCTGCCAGTCGGGGGCGTAGCGCTCCAGCACCTGGGCGAACGTCGAGACGGACTCGGCGAGGCGGGCGGCGCGCGGGTCTGCGGTGAGGAGTTCGGGGAGGTCGGTGCGGAGGGCGGCGGTGCAGCTGGGTTCGAGGCCGACCACCGGGAGCCCGGCGTCCAGGGCCGGGGCCATGACGTCAAGGGTGCGCCGCATGACCGTGCGGGCGCGGTCGAGCTGGCCGGTGGAGACCCAGGTGAGCCCGCAGCACACGGGCTTCGGCGGGACGACCACCCGCAGCCCGGCCGCCTCCAGCACGGCGACCGCCGAACGGCCGACGGACGGGGAGAGGTGGTTGGTGAAGGTGTCCGGCCATAGGACAACGGTCCGCCCGCGCCCGGCCACCGGTCCGGTCCCCGACGCGCGCGCCGCCTCGCGGACGCGGTCGCGCCACCACCTCGTGAAGGGCTCGCGGGCCAGTTCCGGGATGTCGCGCTCGGGGGCGATGCCGCCCATCCGTTTGGCCAGGGTGGCCAGTGGGCTCACCCCGGCCAGCGCGTTGGCCGCCGGGGCCGCCCGCAGGAGGGACGCCGCGCGCAGCCACACCGGGAGCCAGCCCATCGAGTAGTGGGCGGCGGGGCGCATTCGGCCCTCGTAGTGGTGGTGCAGGAACTCCGCCTTGTAGGTGGCCATGTCGACCTCCACCGGGCAGTCGCTGCGGCAGCCCTTGCAGGACAGGCACAGGTCGAGCGCGTCCCGTACCTCCTCCGAGCGCCAGCCGTCCTGGACGACCTCGCCCGCGAGCATCTCGTGCAGCAGCCGGGCGCGGCCGCGGGTGGAGTGCTTCTCCTCGCCGGTCACGCGGTACGACGGGCACATCACCCCGGAGCCGGACACCGACTCGTTACGGCACTTGGCGACGCCCACACAGCGCCGGACCGCCGCCGAGAAGTCGCCCTTGTCGTGCGGATAGCCGAACTCGACGTCCACCGGGCGCCTCGGCAGCGGATCGAAGCGCAGGTTCTGGTCCAGGCGCTGGGGGCGGGCCAGGACGCCGGGGTTGAGGCCGCCCTCCGGGTCCCACAGGTCCTTGAAGCGAGAGAAGAGGCCGACCATCTCCGCCCCGTACATGCGCGGCAGCAGCTCGGCGCGGGCCAGGCCGTCGCCGTGTTCGCCGGAGAGCGAGCCGCCGTGGGCGACGACGAGATCGGCGAGGTCGGCGGAGAAGGCGCGGAAGACCCGGATACCGGGCTCGGTCAGCAGGTCGAAGTCGATGCGGACGTGGATGCAGCCGTCCCCGAAGTGCCCGTACGGCGTGCCGCGCAGCCCGTGCTGGGCCATCAGGGCGCGGAAGTCGCGGAGATACGCGCCGAGCCGGGGCGGCGGCACCGCGCAGTCCTCCCAGCCGGGCCATGCCTCGCTGCCGTCGGGCGTCCTGGTGGCGGTCCCGGAGGCGTCCTCGCGCACCCGCCACAGGGCGCGCTGCCCGGCCGGGTCGGCGACCACGGTGTGGTCGGTGGTGGCCTCGGCGGCGGCGCGGGCCACCTCCTGGGCGCGGGAGAGCGCCTCCTCGCGGGTGGCGCCGCCGACCTCCACGAACAGCCAGGCGCCGCCCTTGGGCAGCCCGGTCGCCCCGGCGACCAGGTCGGCGGCCATGCCCTCGACGGTCAGCGGGCCGTACGGCAGCAGGGTGTGCGCGGCCTCGGCCGCCGCGCTCTCGTCGGGGTAGCCGAGCACGGCCAGGGCTCGGGCGCCGGGCGCCTCCACCAGCCTTACGGTCGCCTCGGTCACCACGCCGAGGGTGCCCTCGCTGCCGGTGAGGGCGCGGGCCAGGTCGGCGTTCTTCTCCGGCAGCAGCTCGTCGAGGGCGTAGCCGGAGATCCGGCGGGGCAGCTCGGGGAAGCCGGTGCGCAGCAGGGCCAGGTGCTGACCGGCCAGGGAGCGTATGCCGTCGCGGAGCCGGCCGGGCAGGTCGTGGAGGCCCTGGGCGGCCCGCACCCGCTCCCCGCCGTAGGTGAGCACGTCCAGCTCGTGGACGTTGTCGGCGGTGGTGCCCCAGGCCACGGAGTGGGAGCCGCAGGAGTTGTTGCCGATCATGCCGCCGAGGGTGCAGCGGCTGTGGGTGGACGGGTCGGGGCCGAACGTCAGCCCATGGGCGCCGGCCGCCGTACGGAGGTCGTCGCAGATCACGCCCGGCTGGACGACGGCGGTGCGCCGTTCGGGGTCGAGCGAGCGGATGCCGCGCATATGGCGGGTGAAGTCGAGGACGACGCCGAGCCCGGTGGCCTGTCCCGCGATCGAGGTCCCGCCGCCGCGCGCGACCACCGGCACCCCGCGCTCCCGGCACGCGGCCAGCACCGCCGCCACGTCGTCGGCGTCGCGGGGCGCGACCACCCCGGCGGGGACCCGTCGGTAGTTCGACGCGTCCATGGTCATCAGGGCCCGGCTCGCCGTATCGAAGGAGACGTCCCCGCGAACGGCTCGTCGCAGCGCCTGCTCCAGCTCGTCTGCCTGGTGATCAGCCATGCCCTCCATGGTCCACGGCGAGGCGGCCCTTGAGAATGTCCAATTCCGATTCATGGCCGCTTCATGGTCGCCATGCATGGCGACCATGACCCGCATGGCCGCCTTACGGCCGCCATGTTCCGCGATCGGCCCCTATACCGGCACATCCTCGCGCGTCAACAGGATGTGGACATACCGTCTCACCCGCTGGACGGACGGTCGGACCGCGGCGGCCGACGGATTAGGCTTCGGCTCGTGGCTGACATCCGGATTCCCGATGACATCAAGCCCGCCGACGGACGCTTCGGCTCGGGCCCCTCCAAGGTGCGCACCGAGGCGCTGAGCGCCCTGGCCGCGACCGGAAGCTCCCTGCTGGGCACCTCCCACCGCCAGGCCCCGGTCAAGAACCTGGTCGGCGCCGTACGCGAAGGGGTGCGCGAGCTCTTCCAACTCCCGGAGGGGTACGAGGTCATCCTGGGCAACGGCGGCTCCACCGCCTTCTGGGACATCGCGACCCACGGGCTGATCGACACCAAGTCCCAGCATCTGTCCTTCGGCGAGTTCTCCTCGAAGTTCGCCAAGGCGGCGAAGCTGGCGCCGTGGCTCGAGGAGCCCACGGTGATCACCTCCGACCCCGGCACCCACCCGGAGCCGAGCGCCGAGAGCGGCACCGACGTCTACGCCTTCACCCACAACGAGACCTCCACCGGTGTCGCCATGCCCATCCAGCGGGTGGCCGGTGCCGACGAGGGCGCGCTGGTGCTGGTGGACGCCACCTCCGGGGCGGGCGGTCTGCCGATCGACATCGCCGAGACGGACGTCTACTACTTCGCGCCGCAGAAGTCCTTCGCGGCCGACGGCGGCCTGTGGATCGGCGTCTTCTCGCCCGCCGCGCTGGAGCGCGCCGCCCGGATCCACGCCTCCGGCCGGCACGTCCCCGAGTTCTTCTCGCTGCCGACCGCGATCGACAACTCGCTGAAGAACCAGACGTACAACACCCCGGCGCTGGCGACGCTCTTCCTGCTCGACGACCAGCTGAAGTGGATCAACGGCCAGGGCGGTCTGGACTGGGCGGTGCGGCGCACCGCGACCTCCTCGCGCACGCTGTACGGCTGGGCCGAGGAGTCCAAGTTCGCCACCCCGTTCGTGGTCGACCCGGCCAAGCGGTCGCAGGTCGTGGGCACGATCGACTTCAACGAGGAGATCGACGCCGCCGCGGTCGCCAAGGCGCTGCGGGCCAACGGCGTCGTGGACACCGAGCCGTACCGCAAGCTGGGCCGCAACCAGCTGCGGGTGGCGATGTTCCCGGCCGTGGACCCGGCGGACGTCGAGGCCCTCACGGCGTGCGTGGACTACGTCATCGAGCACCTCTGAGGGCTCGCTCCGTACGCGAAGGGGCCCGCGGCCGATCACCGGCCGCGGGCCCCTTCGCGTACGTCGACGACCAGCCCCAGGATCAGCTCCGGCGGAAGAGCTTGCGCAGGCCGAGGAAGACCACCAGCGCGCCGACGAAGGTGAGCCCGGCCTTGACCAGGTTGCCGTTCTTGTCCTCGTCGGTGAGCTTGCCGTCGACGCGGTCGGAGTACTCCCCGTTCTTCTTCTGCTCCTTCGCGGTGGCGTCCGGCAGCAGCTCCCCGCCGAGGTCCACCGGCGTCACCTTGGACCCCGCGCCCTCGGTGCCGTACATCAGCGTGCCGCCGTCCGGGGTGAAGGTGACCGACTCGCCCTGGCGCTGGAGCGGCAGCCCCGGCTCCTCCTTCAGCCGCGTCGGCTTTCCGTTCCGCCAGCGGTACTCGGCGGCCGAGAAGTAGCCGCGGAGCACCAGCCGGGTACCGTCCGGGGAGAACGCCCCGTCCGTGACCTCCAGGTCGAGGTCGGAGACCCGCTGGAAGACATTCACCCCGGAGGGGCTCAGCGTGGTCGGCCCGGCGTACAGCCCGCCGTCCTCGTCGCTCTTGCTGGCGATGTAGACGCGGCCCGTCTTGGGGTGGACCATCAGCGCCTCGGCGTTGCGCGGCCCGCCCTGGTACTTGACGGTGAACTGGGTCGCGGTGACGGTGGTGTCCTTCAGCTGCTTCGGCTCCGGGAAGCGGTAGATCCACACATGGGACCACTGCCCGCCCAGGTTGTCGCCGATATCGCCGACGTAGACATTGCCGTCCGGCCCTATCGAGATCGCTTCCACATCGCGCGGATCCCCTATGCCGCGCAGCGTGACGCGGGCGACCGTCTTCCCGGTCCTGCCGTCCACGGCGTAGACGTACGGGCCGTCCGAGCTGTCGTTGTGCGTCCAGTAGACACCGGGGTGGAGACGGCTCGCGGCGAGGCCGCTGGACTCGCTGATCCGTGAATCCTGGATCGTGAAGGGGGACGGCGACGACGAGTCGTCGGCGGCGGCCGGGGCGGCTGCGGACACGGTCAGCAGCGCGGCGGCACCGAGTACGAACGGAAGCGGACGCATGGGCCCAAG
Source organism: Streptomyces javensis (assembly GCF_039525925.1). NCBI lineage: Bacteria > Bacillati > Actinomycetota > Actinomycetes > Kitasatosporales > Streptomycetaceae > Streptomyces > Streptomyces javensis. The sequence continues at coordinate 199,955 of NZ_BAAAIF010000006.1, forward strand.
CCTGCCATCCCGCCGGGGGCGTCAGGCGCCGGAACCACGCCGAGAGGTGGCTTCCACCCGGACCCCGGGCAGGGCTTCCGCCTTCCGTCCCGGCATGACTTCCGTGATCGCGCATGACTTCCGCGATCACGGGCAGATAACGTCTGTCAATTATTTGTGCGGGCAGCCACCCCGAAATAAACCCGAGATTATTTGACCTCATCCGGGGATTATTTGGGCGAGAAATTTATCGGTCATTGACGGCATAGCGGGCGGCGGCATTGCAATGCAGAAAGGCCCCGCTTACGGTCTGAGCTCATGAGCGAATACAGCCAGTCCTCTTATGCGCAAACCGCACCGCCCGCCCATTCCGCCGGTGCCCCGGGCCATGGTGCCGCACCGGCCGCGCCGTCCAAGAAGATCGCGATCTTCGCGCTCGTCGGCTCGGTCATCGCACTGGTCGGCTCCATGGTGAACTGGGTGATCTCCGACGCCGAGGGCGCCACCGGGGGCATCAAGGGCATCGACGGCGACGGCATCATCACGCTGATCGTCGCCCTGGTCGCGGCGATCCTGTTCATCGCCGCCATGGCCACCAAGAAGGCGGCGCTCTACCTGGTCGGCGGCGTTCTGGGGCTGGCCATGGCCATTGTCGCGGTCATCAACATGGCGGACCCCGAGCGGCTCGTCGTCCAGAAGCTGAAGGACGAGGAGGGTGTGTCGCAGCAGGTCGCGGAGAAGGCGGCGGAGCAGGCCGCGAAGCTGTACGACATGACCGCGGGGCCGGGGCTCTACATGGTCCTGGTCGGCGCACTGATGGCCCTGGCCCTCGGCGTCCTCGGCTTTATGAAGTCCCGCGCCGCTCGGTAATCCGAAAAGACCGGCCGCATTCGACGGCCTCCTTAAGCGGCCCCACCCGGCAATCCTGTTCGATTGAATTCAGACCGGAGCCGCAAAAACCCAAGACGCCCGCTTTTTGACCGCACGGGGGGCCAAAAAGCGGGCTTTCGGGTTTTCCGCGGGGAATTCTCGGCCGGTACCCTGCCACCACCGATGACCGAGCCCCCGGCCCGCCCCCCTTGATTAGAGCGCACTCCAACGGCTTGGCTGATCCCCATGGAGTACACGCAGCTCGGACGCACAGGTCTCAAGGTCAGCCGTATCGTCCTCGGCACCATGAACTTCGGTCCGCAGACGGAGGAGACCGACAGCCACTCGATCATGGATGCCGCGCTCGACGCGGGCATCAACTTCTTCGACACCGCCAATGTGTACGGCTGGGGCGAGAACAAGGGCCGCACCGAGGAAATCATCGGGAGCTGGTTCGCCAAGGGCGGCGGGCGGCGCGAGAAGACGGTCCTCGCGACCAAGGTGTACGGAAACATGGCCGCCGAGGGTGAGCCCTGGCCCAACAGCGACAAGCTCTCGGCCGTGAACATCCGCCGGGCCGTGGACGCCAGCCTCAAGCGGCTCGGCACGGACTACATCGACCTCTACCAGTTCCACCACGTGGACCGTTCCACCCCGTGGGACGAGATCTGGCAGGCCATCGACGTCCTCGTACAGCAGGGCAAGATCGTCTACGCGGGCTCCTCCAACCACGCGGGCTGGCACATCGCCCAGGCCAATGAGGCCGCGGCCCGCCGTGGTTCCTACGGGCTGGTCAGCGAGCAGTGCCTGTACAACCTGGCCGAGCGCCGCGCCGAGATGGAGGTCATCCCGGCCGCGCAGGGCTACGGCGTGGGCATCATCCCCTGGTCGCCGCTGCACGGCGGGCTGCTCGGCGGCGCGCTCCGCAAGGAGCGCGAGGGCGGCGGTGCGCGCAGCACGTCCGGGCGCAGCGCCGACGCGCTGAAGAACGCGACGGTGCGCGATCAGATCCAGCGGTACGAGGACCTGCTGGCCAAGCACGGCATCGAGCCCGGCGAGGCGGCCCTGGCCTGGCTGCTCACCCGGCCCGGGGTCACCGGTCCGATCGTGGGTCCGCGCACGGCCGAGCAGCTGGCGTCGGCGGTGCGGGCGTCGGAGCTGAAGCTGGGCGAGGAGGTGCTGGCGGAGCTGGATGAGATCTTCCCGGGTCCGGGGCCCTCGCCGGAGGCGTTCGCCTGGTAGTGCCGGAGGCGCTCGCCTGGTGGTCGAGGGCGGGGGCCAGGAGGGGGCGTGGGCCGCGCGGCGGTCCACGCCCCCTCGCGTTCAGCCTCCGAGAGCGGCCGCCGCGGCGACGACGACGAGAATCAGCACCAGCGCGCCGCTCATGATCATGTTTCTGGTCTTGGGGTCCACACCTCGAGATTAGCCGGACCGCTCAGTGCCCCAGCGGCCAGGCCGCCACCACCTCGTAGCGCGGCTGCTGCCCGGGGACGCCCGGGGCCGGTGGATGGCTGCGCACCAGGCTGAGCTCGCCCACGGTCCACTCCCGGCCCGCGAAGTCCGTGAGGCCGTCCACGTACGGCGCGAGGCTGGTGGCGGAGCCATGGCGTGGGGAGCCGTGCCGCGGGGAGCGGGCGCGGGCGACGGTCAGATGCGGGTGGTACGGGCGGTGCCGGTCCATCGGGACCCCGGCCCGTCGGCCCCCCGCCTCGGCGGAGTCGGCCAGCCGCCGCAGGGCCTCGCTGTCGCCGTCGACGCCCACCCATACCACCCGGTCGTCGAACCGGCCGCCGCCCGCGAGCCGCAGCGCGTGGGGGTGGTGCCGATGCGCGGCGCGGGCCAGCCGGGTGTGCAGCTCTGGCAGTACGTCCTCGGCCACCTCGCCGAAGAAGGCCAGCGTGAAGTGCCAGCCCTCCCGCTCGGTCCAGCGCAGCCCGTCCGCCCCCGGCAGCGCCCGGAGCGCCCTGACCCGCGCGGCCAGCTCGGCGACGGCCGGCTCCGGCGGCAACACGGCGGCGAAGAGTCTCATCCGCCCAGTCTCCCGCACGACTCAGCCCCTGGAGGGGGTCGGCGACCCAGCCCCTCCAGGGGCACCTCCCAGCGGTTCGGGGCCCGGGGCGGAGCCCCGGCGAGGCGGAAGGGGCGGAGCCCCGGCGGGTCGAAGAGGCGGAGCCCCGGCGAGGCCGAGGGGCGGTTCAGGCCGTGGCGGCCAGTGGCTTCTCCTCCGTCTCCGGGGTCCTGGGCACGAAGATCACATGCGGATGGCCCCGGCGCAGATCCAGCTTCAGCCGCAGCCCGCCGGCCCGGACCAGGATCAGCCCCACCGCGGCCGCGGCGGCCGCCGAGACCAGGCCGCCCGCGGCGAAGCCGATGCGCGCGCCGCAGGTGTCGGTCAGCCAGCCCACCAGCGGGCCGCCGATCGGCGTACCGCCGACGAAGACCATCATGAACAGGCTCATCACCCGGCCCCGCATCGCGGGGTCCGTCGCGAGCTGGACGCTGGAGTTCGCGGTCACGTTGAACGTCAGGCTGAAGATCCCGATCGGCACCATGAGCGCCGCGAAGAGCCAGAAGTACGGGGTGGCCGCCGCGACCATCTCCAGTACGCCGAACATCAGCGCCGCCCCGACCAGCAGCCGCCGCCGGGCCACCACGCGCCGGGCGGCGAGCAGCGCGCCCGTCACCGAGCCGATCGCGATCAGGGTGTTGAGCAGGCCGTACGTACCAGGACCGGCGTGGAAGACATCGTCGGCGAAGGCGCTCAGCCAGATCGGGAAGTTGAAGCCGAAGGTGCCGATGAAGCCGACGAGCACGATCGGCCAGATCAGCTCGGGGTTCCCGGCCACATAGCGCAGCCCCTCCCGAAGCTGCCCCTTGCCGCGCGGCGCCCGCTCGACCTTGTGCAGCTCACCGGTGCGCATCAGCAGCAGCCCGATGATCGGGGCGGCGAAGGAGACTCCGTTGATCAGGAAGGCCCAGCCGCTGCCCACGGCGGTGATCAGCACACCGGCGACCGCCGGGCCGATCAGCCGGGCGGACTGGAAGTTCGCGGAGTTGAGGCTGACCGCGTTCCGCAGGTCCTTGGGGCCGACCATCTCGTTGACGAAGACCTGGCGGGTCGGATTGTCGACGACGGTGACCATGCCGAGCAGGAACGCGATGAGATAGACGTGCCAGACCTGCACATGGCCGCTCAGGGTGAGGGTGGCGAGGGCGAGCCCGCACAGCCCCAGCGCGGTCTGGGTGAAGAGCAGCAGCCGGCGCCGGGGACATCGGTCCGCGATGACCCCGCCGTAGAGGCCGAAGAGCAGCATGGGCAGGAACTGCAACGCGGTGGTGATGCCGACCGCGGTGGAGGAGCCGGTGAGACTCAGGACCAGCCAGTCCTGGGCGATCCGCGACATCCAGGTGCCGGTGTTGGAGATCATGGCACCGGTGGCGAACAGGCGGTAGTTGCGGATCCTCAGCGAACGGAAGGTCCCGCCCCGGGTACGTCCCGCCGTGGCGGCGGGCGCGGGGGCGGGGGCGGATACGGGGATTCCGGAGTTGCCCGGGTTTCCAGGACCTCCGGGGTCTCCGGGGTGTGCGGGGTTCTTCGGTGCGGGTGCGGAGTCTGCTCCGGGTCCCGTACTCAAGTGCGTTCGCCTCCTGGCTGCCTCGGGTCGTTCTTACATGTGCGCGAGCTTCTCCAGCACGGGCGCGGCGGCGCGCAGCACGTCCCACTCGTCCTCGGTCAGCTCCCCGACCAGCTCGGCCAGCCAGGCGTTGCGCTTGCGTCGGCTCTCTTCGAGCATGGCCTCTGCCCGCTCGGTCGGCGAGACGACCTTCTGCCGCCGGTCCTCCGGATGCGGCTCGAGCCTGACCAGTCCCTTGGCCTCCAGCAGCGCCACGATGCGGGTCATCGACGGCGGCTGGACATGCTCCTTGCGGGCCAGCTCGCCGGGGGTGGCGGAACCGCACTGGGCCAGCGTGCCCAGGACCGCCATCTCGGTCGGGCTGAGCGATTCGTCCACCCGCTGGTGCTTGAGCCGCCGCGAGAGGCGCATCACTCCGGACCGCAGTGCACTCACGGCGGCCGCGTCATCGGGGGGCGCCTCCGCCTGGTGCTGGGGGCGGGACAGATCCGGCATGGTCTTTAGCATAACTCATTACCTCGCCTAATGAAAACCCTGGGTACTTCCCTATTTTTATTTCACCCGAACGAGTGAGTTGACTCCGGGTAGTGACGTATAGCGGCACGCATGAGCGCCCAGGACCACGGGGGTCCGGGGCGCTCGGGGCGGAACGCTCATGCGCCAGGCGGGACGGCGTACACCGGGGCGGGACGACGACTCGACCCAGGCCGGGCCGAACTCGGCTCAGGAGACGCCGAGTGCCTGTTCGATCGGGTTGAGCAGGAAGTACACCAGGAAGCACAGCCCCACCGCGCCCAGCAGCCACGGGATCTCCCGGGTCCGCCGGGTGGCGACGCGCAGCAGCAGGAACGAGAGGACGCCCAGCCCGATCCCGTTGGTGATGCTGTACGTGAACGGCATCGAGATCATGGTCAGGAAGGCCGGGATCGCGATCGTGAAATCGCTCCAGTCGATCTCCTTGACGTTCGCCGCCATGATCAGGAAGCCGACGACCACCAGCGCGGGGGTCGCGGCCTGCGAGGGCACCACCTTGGCCAGCGGGGTGAAGACCAGCGCGAGCAGGAAGAGCCCGCCGGTCACCACGTTCGCGAGTCCGGTGCGCGCCCCCTCCCCGACGCCCGCCGTGGACTCCACGAAGCAGGTGTTGGCCGAGGCCGAGCCGAAACCGCCGCCCGCGACCGCGACGCCGTCCATCATCAGGATCCGGCCCATGCCGGGCAGCTGACCGCGCTCATCGGTCAGCCCGGCCTCCTCGCCGACGCCGATGATCGTGCCCATCGCGTCGAAGAAGCCGGACAGCAGCACGGTGAAGACGAAGAGACAGCCGGTGAGCAGGCCGACCTCATGGAAGCCGCCGAAGAGGCTGACATCGCCGACGAGGCCGAAGTCCGGGGTGTCGACCACCTTCTCCGGCACCGAGGGGATGGTCAGCCCCCACTGGGCGTCCGGGATCCCGGCCAGGGAGTTGATCACGATCGCGACCACGGTCATGGTCACGATGCCGATCAGGATCGCGCCGCGCGTCTTGCGGACGATCAGGATGAAGGTCAGCGCGAGACCGGCCACGAAGACCAGCACCGGCCAGCCCTGGAGCCGCCCGGCCACGCCGAGGCCCAGGGGGACGGTGGTGTGCGCGGAGTCGGGGTTACGGCTGACGAAGCCGGAGTCGACCAGGCCGATCAGGGCGATGAAGAGCCCGATGCCGATCGCGATCGCCCGCCGCAGCCCGGACGGAATCGCGTCCATCACCCGCTGCCGCAGCCCGGAGGCGACGAGGACCATCAGCACCAGACCCGCGAGCACCACCATGCCCATCGCGTCCGGCCAGCTCATCTTGGGCGCGAGCTGGAGCGAGACCACGGCGTTGATGCCGAGGCCCGCGGCCAGCGCGATGGGGACGTTGCCGATGATCCCCATGAGCAGCGTGGTCAGGCCCGCGATCAGGGCGGTGGCGGTGACCAGCTGGCCGTTGTTGAGCTGATGGCCGAACTTGTCCGTACCGGCCCCGAGGATGATCGGGTTCAGTACGACGATGTAGGCCATCGCAAAGAACGTGGCCAGCCCGCCCCGGATCTCCCGGGAGACCGAGGAACCACGCTCGCTGATCTTGAAGAACTTGTCGATGCCGTTGGCGGGGGGAGTCGGAGCCTGCTTACTGGCGTCGACCGGCGCGGTGGCCGAGGGGGACATGAAGGACCTCAGGGTGCGTGAACATCAACAGCGGGTCCTTGGGGTGATCGAACGGGTTTGGATGATCGAACGAGACATTCCACTCAGACCCAGAAGTATTCAGTATGAAACTATTAAGGCCGATCGCCAAACCGGTCCCCGGTGAGGCCCCTGTGAGGTCCGGCACGACCCCGGCCGGGCCCATGACCGGCCCCCCTTAAGCTGTGGCCATGACGAAGTGGACCGCCAAGCACGAGGCGCCGGAGCCCCTCGAGGGCAATGTCGTGGCCACGATCACCGGCGGCACGATCGTGTGGTTCGTCCTCTTCCTCGCCCAGCTGCCTTTCTACGGCTGGTTCCACGACCACGGGCATCTGTGGTGGCTGTGGACCTGCCTGGCCGGCGGCGGGCTCGGACTGCTCGGCATCTGGTACGTACGGGCCCGGGAGGCGGCGATCCGGCACGGCTCGCGGAACGGCGACGCGCGGACGGCCGACGCGCAGAACGGCTGACGCGCGCCACGGCCGACACGCGGTACGGCCGACACGCGGTACGGCCGACACGCGCCACGGCCGACACGCCCGCTCCGAGCGCGCCCAAGGCGGCACCCGTGACGGCGCGGCGCCGGACCGTCCGCCGTTCCCGGCAGCGGCCCGGCGCCCTGCCCTGGCCTGGTGCGCGGGCGCGCTCCCCTCCTCTTGACGCACCCGCTCACCCGTCTGCGGTGCGCATGTGGTGCGCACAGAAAGATGAGGGCCCCGCCGCGGGGACGCGCGGGCGGAGCCGGATGAACCAACTGTACGATCTTCACGGGCCGTTCACAATGTTGCGGAAGGCTCACGGCGGGCACTTTGTTCGGGAACTACCGTCTTGTGGTCACCAACTCACCAGTAATGTGAGGGATATGACCGGTAACCGCTTTCGTGCCGATGAGATCGACACCAGCAAGCCGCACTCGGCCCGCATGTATGACTACTTCCTGGGCGGCAAGACCCACTACGCGGTCGACACCCACGCCGCCGAACAGGTCGAGGCCGTCTGGCCCGACGTCAAGCCGTGGACCCGCGCCAACCGGTCATTCATGCACCGTGCGACCCGCTGGCTCGCGAACGAGGCGGGCATACGGCAGTTCCTGGACATCGGCACCGGCATTCCCACCGAGCCCAACCTCCACCAGGTCGCCCAGGAGGCCGCCCCTGACTCCCGGGTCGTCTACGCGGACAACGACCCGATAGTGCTGGCCTACGCGCAGGCCCTGTTGCTCTCCACGCCCGAGGGCCGCACCGCCTACATCCACGCGGACGTCAGCGATCCGGAGGCGATCCTGGCCGCCGAGGATCTGAACGACACCCTCGATCTGTCGCAGCCGGTCGCCCTGTCGCTCAATGCGATCATGCACTTCATCGCGGACGAGCAGAAGCCGTATGAGATCGTGCGCCAACTGGTCGAGCCCCTGGCCTCGGGCAGCTATCTCGTGCTCTCGCACGGCGCTCTCGACCCCCGCCCCGGGGTCTCGGACGCGGTCACCAACCTCTACCGCAGCAGCGGCATCCATGTGCAGGGGCGCACCCATGAAGAGATCCTTCCGTTCTTCGACGGACTGGATCTGGTCGACCCTGGCGTGGTGATGCCGCACCGCTGGAAGCCCGAGAGCGAGCAGGCCAGGGCCGAGGCGGAGGCCAAGGAGCTGTGGATCTTCGCGGGCGTGGCCCGCAAGCCCTGACCGGGGAACGGGCCTTGCCCCGGGGCAAGGCCCGCGCGCACGCCCCGTACGCGCACGCCCGTACGCGCACGCCCCGTACGCCCCGTACGCGCACGCCCGTCAGTCGAACCAGCGGGCCCGCGCCAGCTCCTCCGTACGGGTCAGGTCCTCCAGCAGGGCCGCCACCTCGAACCGGCGCGCCCAGTGGCCGGCGGCCCAGGACAGACCGGCCGCGACGCCCTCGACCGTCGAGGCGTGCAGGGTGCCGTCCACATACCGCCAGTCCAACTCGATCTCGTCCGCGCCCTCGCCGTCACCCGAGCCCGCGCCCTCGCGCGAGCCCTCGATCAGCAGTTCCTCGTGCTCGATGTACGACAGCGGGGCGCCCGGGAGGAGTTCGCGGACCGCCCCGGGCACCTCGTGCGGATCGCCCTGTGAGGTCACCCGCGCCGGGTACGCCTCGCTCAGCCGCCGCACCTGGAACAGCTCGGCCAGCTCCGCCGCCCGCGCGGGCCGTACGGGCAGCAGCGCCCGGCCGTCCGCCTCGGCCAGCGGCATCAGGTCCGGGGCGTCCGCGACCAGCGCCTCGCCCGCCTCGACCACCGTCGGCTCGCCGTCCACGATGGCGCGCAGCTCGTCCGGCAGGGTCACCTGCTCCGGGTCCAGGTCGGCCAACTGCCCGTAGATGGCGTGCAGCTGGGCGGGGGTCACCTCGCGGTCCGGGTCGGCGAGGCGGGCCAGCAGTTCGGCGGCGCCGCCCGGCTCGTCCAGCAGCGAGGCGACGGAGGTCCGCACGCCCAGCGCCCGCAGCACCTGCTCGTCCTCGAACCCGGCAGCGTCCACCGCCTCGTACAGCCCGGCCAGCAGCGGATCGCCCCCGGCCGCGCGCAGCCCGGCGGGGCGGCGGCCGTCCAGCACCGGATGGCCGCGCAGCCACCACGCGGTGTACGAGCGCACGATCTCCGTCGTGCCGTCCGGCAGCAGCACCCGCACCGGCGCGGTCAGCGCGTCGCGCAGCGGCGGCTGGGCGAGCATGGCGAGCGCCCGCGGCCAGGCGTCGTCGTCGACCAGGTCCAGGTCCCGTACGGCCACGATCTCGGTGGCCACCGGCGGCACCGGCGTCTCCGGCAGCCGGTCCAGCACGTCCTCGCACCACACGTCGACGGCGTCCAGCACGCCGACGTCGTCCGGTTCGGTGAAGTCGCCCTCGCGGGGCTCCAGTTCATCCGGGTCCAGCACCACATCGGTGGCCCTGACCAGCGTGAACCCCGCCAGCACACCGACCGCGGCGAGCGGCTGCTCACCCCAGCGCTCGGCCAGCTCGGCGTCGCACGCGGCCAGTTCGCCCTCCCGCATCACCTGCTCGAAGGCGCTGCCGGGGAGGACCAGCTCACCGGCCGGGGCCAGCTCCCCGTCCTCGTCCGGGAGCGCGAGCGCGGCCAGCCACGGCTCGTCGCCGGGCGCCAGCCGGGCCTGCTGGACCAGGCCGAGGACGGTGTCGGCCAGGGTGTCGGCGTCCAGCGCCGCGCCCGGGCCGCCCTCGCCCTCCTCCGCGAACGGGTCGTACTCGTCCTCCGCCTCCAGTGAATGCGCGACGGCGGTCCGTACCTGGGGGGTCGTCAGCACGGCGCGGGGCGTGGCGGGGGTCGCGCCGAGCTTCTCCAGCAGCGGATGGGCGGCGTCCGGATGTGCAACTTTCAGGCCGAGGCGGGCGAGGGTGCGATGCGTATCGCTGACCGAGGCGCCGCGCTCGGGGGTCCGCGCGGATTCGACGGTTCCGGCGGGCTCGGCGGTTCCGGCGGGCTCGGTTGTGGTGACGGCGGACTCGGCGGTTCCGATGCTGTCCAGGCCGTGCGGGCCGTCCAGGTCGCCGTCGGCCTCGCCCGGCAGCGGCAGCAGCACCTGCCGGGGCCCGATCGTCGTCCGGCCGTCCGCCAGCGGCACCGGCAGCCCGCTCAGCCGGTCCGGGTCGATACCGCCCAGCGAGTCGTACAGCCGCCGCCACCAGGCCGGGGCGCGCTCCACGCCCGCGAGCCGGTCGATGAGCTCGCCCAGCGGCACCCGGGCCACGCCCAGCACCCGCAGCTCCGAGCGGCGCTCGAGACCGGCGGGCAGCAGCGTCGGGAACAGCTCGGCCAGCACCTCCACCGTCTCCGCGCCCGCACCCTCGACGATCTCGGCGTCCCGGGGCCGCAGCGCGTACGGCTCGCCCTCGGCGCCGCCGCGCGCCAGCACGTCGTCGTCCCAGTCGGCCGGGGCGGGCGCGGGCGGGGCGGCAGTCGGCTCCTCCGCGGCGGGGCCGCCCTGGGCGGCGTCCGGGCCGAGCGCCTCCGGCGAGCCGAGCCAGCCCGCCACGGCCTCGGCCACGGCCGCGTCCTCCGTGCCCACGCCCACCGCCGGTGCGGCGGCACTGGGCAGGAACGGCACCCTCGGCAGCCGCTCCAGCACCCGCTGGCGCAGCTCCCCGTCCAGCTCGCCCCGGCCCAGCTGGCCCGGGACCAGGTCGATCGAGCCGACCGAGACCGGATGCCAGTCGCGCAGCAGCGTCGCGTACGCCTCGGCCGCGCGATCCAGCAGGAAGTCCGTGAGCGGCCCGGGGGCGGTGTGGCGGCGGGTGGGCTCCAGCGGGAAGGACGCGATCAGCAGCGCGGGCATGCCCAGCGGCTCGTCGGTCGGCGTCGGGGCGTGGACGACCGGGGCGGTCGCGGGCCGCGTCGGCGCGCCCTCCGCGTCCACCGGAACCGCCCAGGTCACCGACCACACCGGACGCAGCCGCTCCTCCACCGGCCGGTCGGCCAGCAGCTCCGGCTCCAGCCGCCCCCCGGTGCTCTCGGTGCGCCAGCGCGTCGTACCGCGGGCGCCGCTGTCCTCGACGACGGTGTACGGGCCGTCCTCGCGGCGGCGCAGCGTCCGGGTGCCCTCGACGGTCTCGACCACGACCTCGGCGAGGCCGGGGAGGGTCAGCAGCAGCGCGTCGTCGATCCCGGCCAGCAGCCGCTCCGCGACGTCCCAAGCGGCGCCGTCGCGCAGCGGCAGCACCACGACGGTGTCGTAGCCCTCCGGGGCGCTTCCCTCGGCGGGCAGCGGCAGCCGCAGCAGCGGTACGTGGCCGTCGCGGCGGCGCAGCTCCTCGGCGAGGCCGGGGCCGCCGCCGGTGGCGCCGGTTGCGGTGGCCGCGGCGGTGGCGGTGGTAGCGGCGGCGGTGGCGGCGGCGCGCTGGGTCAGCTCCCGCGCCTCGGCCAGCGACCAGCGCACCCCGCCGGTGCGGCCCACGACCGCGGGCTCGTCGCTCACCGCGACCGCCGCCGCGAAGCCGACGCCGAACCGCCCGACCGCGCTGTCCGGCTCGTCCCGCTTGGCCGATGCCCGCAGGGTGGACAGCGACTCGACGCCCGCCGCGTCCAGTGGCGCCCCGGTGTTGGCGACGGCCAGCACGGCGGGCTCGCCGTCGGTGGCCGGCCGCAGGGTCAGCCGCAGCCGTCCGGGCACCCCGGCGCGGGCGGCGGCGTCCGCCGCGTTCTGGGCCATCTCGACGACCAGCCGGTCGCGGTGGCCGCCCAGCGCCAGGTCCTCCTCGGCGTTGGCGTCCTCCCGGAACCGGGCGGGCGAAGCGGCCCAGGCGTCCAGCACGCCGCGCCGCAGCCGCGCGGTCCCGAACGGGTCCGCGTCCTCGGTCGCGCCTCGCACCATCGCCGTGCTGCTCACGTCTCGCCTCCGGAAGTTCCTGGTCGGGGTACGTCCTGCGCCACGGCGCCACACCGCCGAGTCCCCCGCGGTGCGGATCGCCCCACCGCGCTCGCCGTTCCTTCGCGTGCCGCCCTTGCTAGCCGCGAACGTACCGCTATCCGCCGCCAAACGACGCCTCGGGCCCCACACAACCGGATTCTCCCCCTCACCTTGGGGCCCACGGGGCCCGTCGTCCCGGTCCCTGCCTTGGTCACACGGGCGGAGGCGCGCCCTTCACGGCCGCTGTGGCCTCGGTGCGACGGGGTGTGACGGCGCCTGCGGCGGGCTGCTTTCCCCTCCCCGCCCCTTCCCACAACTGGGGCTCCGCCCCAGACCCCGGGTCGAGGGGCGGAGCCCCTGGCGTACCCCTGGGCGCCGCCCACCCCGGGCGGGTGGGCGACAGCCCGCAGAACGGCCGCCGGGCGGGAGTTCGCGGCGCGCCACCCCGGCAGCACCGCCGGAACCCGGCGGACCAAGTCCTCCGCCGGGCGGACCAGACCGAGACGAGCCCAGGAACGCCGTCCCGTGAATGGCGGAGCCAGGGGCCGCCGTTCCGCAGCGGCCTACCGGGGGCGTTCCGTGCCCGCCTGGCCAGGGGCCACCGTTCCGCAGCAGCCTCACCAGGAGGGCGCTGTTCCGTAACGGCGGCCTTACCGCGGGCAGCGTTCCGTAGCCGCCTGACCAGGGGCCGCCCGCTCCGTAACAGCCCTACCGGGAGACCGCCGCTCCGTGCCCGCCAGGCCAAGGACCACCGTTCCGCAGCAGGCTCACCGGGTAGCCGCCGCTCCGTAACAGCCCCGCCAGAGACCACCGCTCCGTGCCCGCCAGGCCAAGGACCACCGTTCCGCAGCAGGCTCACCGGGTAGCCGCCGCTCCGTAACAGCCCCGCCAGAGACCACCGCTCCGTGCCCGCCAGGCCAAGGACCACCGTTCCGCAGCAGGCTCACCGGGTAGCCGCCGCTCCGTAACAGCCCCGCCAGAGACCACCGCTTCGTGCCCGCCAGGCCAAGGGCCACCGTTCCGCAGCAGCCCTACCGGGGGCGCCGTTCCATAGCCGCCTTACGGGGGTCGCCGCTCCGTAGCGGGCTCACCGGGTAGCCGCCGCTCCAGAGCCGCCCTGCCGGAGGCCACCGCTCCGTAGCCGCCCCGCCGGAGGCCACCGCTCCGTAGCCGCCCTGCCGGAGGCCACCGCTCCGTAGCCGCCCCGCCAGAGACCACCGCTCCGTAGCCGCCCCGCCGGAGGCCACCGCTCCGTGACGGTCTTACCGGGGTGCCGGGCGGGGAGGGGCCCCGGGCGGGATGGCTCAGCTGTGGCCCAGCTCCTCTGGTGGCATGTCCGGCTCGACGGAGCCGCTCGTGCGGTCCGGGTGGAGGGGGAGGGGTTCGACGACCGTTTCGTCGACGACCGGTGGGGCCGGGCGGGGGGGCTTGGGCATGACGGCGGCCTCGGAGTGGGCGCCGCAGCCGTAGGAGAGGGAGACGACGCGGCCGTCCGCCGGGCTGAACTCGTTCGCGCAGACCCCGAACGCCTGCCCCAGCGAGCCGCCGAGGGACACCAGGAAGCCGCAGCTCGCGCAGGTACCGGGGGCCGCCTGGGCCATGGGGGTCTTGGGGCCGTACGCCTCGTCCCAGCGGTCAGCCGCGTCGTGGAGGCCGTAGCGGGACAGCACCCGGGCGCGGCGCATGCCCAGTTCCTCGGCGACGGCCGCGATCGAGCCGGTCGTGGGCGCGGTCTGCGCCGCGGGGGCGCCGGCCGTCACATCGGCCTCCTCCACCGCCGCGAGCTGCTGCATCTCCTCCGAGACCGCGGAGTTGGGCGGCGGGGCGTCCTCGCCCGAGTAGCCGGGCTCCAGGCGCAGGTCCTCGGCCTCGGTGGGGAGCAGATCGCCCGGCCCCATGTCGCCTGGGCGCAGCCGCTCGCTCCAGGGCACCCACTCCGGCGCGAGCAGCGCGTCGGGGCCGGGGAGCAGCACCGTCTCGTCCAGGGTGACGGCCTTCGCGCGGGAGGCGCGGGTCACCGTGACCGCCCAGCGCCAGCCGCGATAGCCCGGGTCGGGGCTCTCGAAGAGATGCGTGACCACGCGGTCGCCCTCGGCGACAGCGCCCAGATACTCGCCCACCTGCCCCGGATGGGCGGCTTCCACGGCCGCCTCGCGGGCGAGTTCGACCGCTTCGGCGCACAGGCGGTCGGGGGTACGGCTTCGCATCGCACTCACAGGATCGATTCTCTCTTCCACGCCGTCGCAGCCGTCTGACCTGGTGCGCCAGCCGTACGGCCGGTCGCGGGACCGCGGACGGAGCGGACCATGGGGCCGCGTCGACGTCCGCGCCCATCCGGCCTTCGGGCGCACCTTGTACGTCCCATTCTGCGGGATGGCTACTCGGCACACGGCCAGGAACGACCCTCGGTGGCGCGGTTACGCACGCTACCTTGTCCGGCCGCACCGGCCCTACCCCCGTCTCATCTCCACCACCCCCCACGGCGCCGTACGCCCCCTGGCCTCCCGCCCCCGCGAAAGCACGTTTCCGCTGGACAGCAGGGTGTTGCCGGTCCCCGGCGACAGCGCCGCCATCCGGAAAGCCGTCGAAGGTCTGACGCTTCGGCCGCGTTGGCTGCACCATGGTCAGATGGCAGGAACGCGGTGGTACAGCGGCGGCTCGACCAGAAGGTCGGGCCGCTGGGTCGTCCACGCGCTCCGTCTCCCCCTCGCGCTCCGCCTCCCTTTCACCGCGGCCGGGCGCGGCATCCGCCGGGTCACCCACGCCCACGGGGCCGGCGAGTCGGGGCTCGGCAAGCTGATCGAACTGCACGCGGTGAACTCCGCGGGCGACATGCTGATCACCGTCGCCCTCGCCTCCACGATCTTCTTCTCGGTCCCCACCGACGAGGCCCGCGGCCGGGTCGCGCTCTACCTGGTCATCACCATGGCGCCGTTCGCGCTGCTCGCCCCCGTCATCGGCCCGCTCCTCGACCGCATTCCGCACGGCCGCCGCGCGGCGATGGCGGGCGCGATGCTGACCCGCGTGGTGCTCGCGCTGACGATGGCGGGCGCGGTGGCGGGTGGCGGGCTGGAGCTGTATCCGGCGGCGCTGGGCGTGCTGGTGGCGTCGAAGGCGTACGGAGTCGTCCGTTCCGCCGTCGTGCCGCGGCTGCTCCCACCCCACTTCTCCCTGGTCAAGGCCAACTCACGGGTCACCCTCGCCGGGCTGCTCGCCACCGGCGCGGCGGCCCCGCTGGGGGCCGGGCTGCATCAGATCGGGCCGAGCTGGCCGCTGTACGGGGCATCCGTGATCTTCCTGCTGGGCGGATTCCTGTCGTTCACCCTGCCGCACAAGGTGGACTCCTCGATGGGCGAGGCCAGGGCGCAGCTGACCTCGGGACAGCGCCATCTGCATCTGCCGGTGACGGTGCGCAAGCCCAAGGCCAGGGTGGGCGGGGGCTGGGCCGCCCCGACGGTCGGCGGGGGCGGAACCGCCTTCTCCGGTACCGCCTTCCCCAGGACCGCCTCCGCCAGGACCGTGTTCTCCAAGATCGCCTTCTGGAGGGGCCGGTCCCGGCGGCCCGGCCTCCGTACGGTCGGCCCCTCCGTGCTGCACGCCCTTCAGGCGTGTGCCGCGCTCAAGACCCTCTCCGGATTCCTCACCCTCTTCCTCGCCTTCCTCCTCCGCGACCAGCCGCTGGGCGGGCTCGGCCCCGAGGTCTCGCTCGGCCTGGCCGCGGTCTGCGCGGGCGGCGGCAACGCGCTGGGCACCGCGATCGGCGCCTGGCTGCGGGCGCGCGGCCCGGAGCTGATCATCGCGGTGGTGCTGAGCTCCGCCCTGGGCGTGCTCATCGTGTCTGCGGCCCTCTACGGCGCGGTGACGGTGGCCGCCGTGGCCGCCACCGCCGGGATCTCCCAGGCGCTGGGCAAGCTGTCGCTGGACGCGCTGATCCAGCGGGACGTCCCGGAGGAGGTCCGCACCTCGGCGTTCTCGCGGTCCGAGACGACGCTCCAGATGGCGTGGGTCGTCGGCGGCGCCATCGGCATCGTGCTGCCGCTCCACGGGGTGCTGGGGATGGCGGTCGCCGCGGCGGTGATCGCACTGGGCGCGGCGCTGAGCGTCCGCGGGCTGCTGAGCGCCTCCCGGCAGGGGGCGCCGTATCCGCGGGTGGCGTGAGTCCTGAGCCGAACCCGAGCCCGGCGGGACCGCCACTGGCGCGCCGTACCCGAGCCCGGCGGGACCGCCACCGGCGAGTCGTACCCGCGCGCGAGGCGATCGGTGCGGCCAGATAGCCTGCCCGCATGACCGCTGCGCTGTTTTCCAGGGGCAAGGGCCGCCGCGCCGTCACCGCCGCCTGTGCCGTGTCCCTCGGGCTCGTCGCCCTCTCCGCCTGCGACAAGCCGACCCCGCTGGCAACGGTGACGGTCGGTTCGAACACCGTGACGACCGAGGCGAGCAACGGCTGCTACGGCGACGGCAAGGACCTGAGCTCGAAGAAGTTCAAGGACTGCCTGTCCGCCAAGCCCGAGAAGACGATCAAGGTGACCTCCGGGGACAAGGTGCGGATCGGGGTGGACCCCAAGATCGCCGAGTCCAGCTGGGGCCTGATCGCCAACAACCCGGTCATGGCCGAGGCGAGCAAGGAGACGTACCGCAGCTTCGACAGCGATACGCTCTTCGCCCGGCAGAACCCGCAGACCGGCCAGACCACGCTCGAGAAGAAGGTCACGATCACGGTCGCCGAGCTCGGCAAGAGCAGCCGGGGCGTCAAGGGCATCTGGCGCTTCACGCTGGAACGGGACTCCTGACGGGACGCCTGGCGGGGGCCCGGTCGCACCGGGCCGACGGTCACGCCGTGACAGGGTTGTGTGTGACAAGGGGGAGTCACCCATGCGCGTACTGATCGTCACGGCCGTACCCGCCGAACGGGACGCCGTCGTACGGGGCGTCGGCGCCACGGCCCCCGAGCTGGCCGAACTCCCCGTCCCCGGCGGGATGCTCCACCGGCTGAGCCCGGCGCCGCCCGCCCGGCCGCCGCTCACCGTGGACGTCCTGGCCGCCGGGGTCGGGCCGGCGGCCGCGGCGGCCGGATCCTCCGCCGCCCTGACCGCGGCCGCGGTCGCCCGCACCCCCTACGACCTCGCCGTATCGGCCGGTATCGGCGGCGGCTTCACCACCGCGCGGCCCGCAGCCACAACGCCCGCAGCCACAACGCCCGCAGCCGCGCGGCCTGCAACCGCCCGCCTCGGCTCCGTCGTCGTCGCCGACGCCATCGTCGCCGCCGACCTGGGCGCCGAGACCCCCGACGGCTTCGCCGCCGTCACCGACCTGGGCTTCGGAACCGTCGAACACCTTCCGCCCGCCCCGCTCGTCGCCGCCGTCGCCGAGGCGACGGACGCCGTGCGCGGCACCGTGCTCACCGTGTCGACCGTGACCGGGAGCGCCGAACGGGCCGCCGAGCTGCTGCGCCGCCATCCGTGCGCCGTCGCCGAGGCCATGGAGGGCTTCGGCGTCGCGGAGGCCGCCGCGGCCCAGTCCGTGCCCGCCCTGGAAGTGCGGACGGTCTCCAATGCCGTCGGACCGCGCGACCGCGCGGCCTGGCGGATCGGGGAGGCGCTCGAAGCGCTCACGGGCGCCTTCGCGACCATCGCCCCCCTCCTCGGCACCTGGACCTTTGACCCGGAAGGAACCCGGCAGTGACTGAGCCCCTGAGCGAGCCCTTGACTGAGCCTTTGAAGATCGCCTACTCCCCGTGCCCGAACGACACCTTCGTCTTCGACGCCTGGGCCCACGGCCGGGTCCCCGGCGCGCCCGCGCTCGATGTCACCTTCGCCGACATCGACATCACCAACGGGATGGCCGAGCGCGGTGAGTTCGACGTACTGAAGGTGTCGTACGCCGTACTGCCGTGGGTGCTGGACGACTACGCGCTGCTGCCCTGCGGCGGCGCGCTCGGCCGCGGCTGCGGTCCGCTGGTGCTCACGCGGCGGCCCGGCGAGGGGCAGTCGCTCACCGGCAAGGACCTGGCGGGGAAGACGGTCGCGGTGCCGAGCGAGCGTTCGACCGCGTATCTGCTCTTCCGGCTGTGGGCCGCCGCCGAGGTGCCGGGCGGGGTCGGCGAGATCAAGGTGCTGCCGTTCCACGCGATCATGCCCGCGGTGCGGGACGGCGAGGTCGATGCCGGGCTCGTCATCCACGAAGCCCGGTTCACCTATCAGAATTACGGGCTGCACTGCCTGGCTGACATGGGCGAGCACTGGGAGCGGACCACCGGACTCCCGATCCCGCTCGGCGCGATCATCGCCAAGCGTTCACTGGGCACCGAGCGGCTGCGGGAGCTCGCCGACGCCGCCCGGACATCGGTGCGGATGGCCTGGGACGATCCGGAGGCGTCGCGGGCGTATGTCCTGGAGCACGCCCAGGAGATGGACCCGGCCGTCGCCGATCAGCACATCGGGCTGTACGTCAACGAGTTCACCGCCGACCTCGGCGAGAGCGGCTACGCCGCGGTGCGCGGGCTGCTGACCCGCGCGGCGGCCGAGGGGCTGGTACCGCCCCTCCGACCCGGGGCGCTGGAGGCGGTCTGACGCTTCGGCACGTGGCCGCACACCAAGCGGAGCCGGACGGGGATCCATCCGGCTCCGCTGACGGGATTCGTATGTGCCGAGCGAGCGTCAGACGTCGAGCTGGTCGGCCACCGCCCGCAGCATGCCCGCGATCTTGTGGCCATGTGCCTTGTCCGGATAGCGGCCGCGCTCCAGCTGCTGCGTCACATTCTCCAGCAGGGTGGTCAGATCCTGGACAATGGACGCCAGCTCATCAGGCTTGCGGCGCTGGGCGGCCGCCACGGAGGGAGTCGGATCGAGAACGGTGACGGACAATGCCTGATCCCCGCGATTTCCGGCCACCACGCCGAATTCCACGCGCTGTCCCGGCTTCAGTGAGTCGACGCCTTCCGGAAGCACCGACGAGTGAACGAAGACGTCGCCACCGTCATCGCGGGAGAGAAAGCCAAAGCCCTTCTCACTGTTGAACCACTTGACCTTGCCGGTAGGCACGTCTGTCTCGTCCTCGTCGCTCGTCGGAAAACACGGAAAAACAGCTCTCGATAGCACTACAGCGGGTCGTAAGACCCGCCACCACCAAGGCTAATGGTCCCGAGCCTGGTGACAAGACGTACCCGGGTGGTTCCTATGCGCGCTCTGGCACGGATCTACCCTGGTCCAGTGAGTAATGAAACCCCGCACCGCGGCGGCTCCCCCGGCCACCCCCGAGAGGCGCCCCTTCCCGGCGACCGGCTCATCCGGTCCGGCGTCATCGTCTTCGCCATCGGAGCGGTGGCCACGCTCGTCACCGTCGCACCGCTCTTCCTGGGCGCGGATCCGCTGCCCTCGGCGGCGTACTTCGTCTGCATGCTGATGGGCGTCGGCTTCGCCCTCGCCGCCGTCGGTCTGCTGCGCTCCATCGCGGCACAGCGGCGGGAGGCCGCGGCCGCCGCCCGGGTGTCACGGCCACCCGTACCGCCGTCCGGGTGAACCGGGTGCGTCAGGGGAACCGGCTGCGCTCATGAGCTGGTGAGCCAGCTGAACTCATGAACTCATGACCTCGTGACCTCGTGAACCAGCCGCGCTCATGAGCTCATGAGCGGGGCGGATCAGCCCGCCGCGCGCTCGCCATCGCCCATATAGCCCGACAGCCAGGCCGGGAACGCCGTCAGATCGTCCAGTACGACATCCGCGCCGGCCGTGAGCAGCTCGTCCACCGCGCAGGGCCCGGTGGCGACCGCCACGGAGAGCGCACCGGCCGTACGGGCGCCCCGTACGTCACCCGTGTGGTCCCCGACGTACACCGTCGCCCCGTACTCCCGCAGCGCCTCCGCCTTGGCCTCGGCCCACAGCCAGCCGATGACCGCGTCCGCCTCGATGCCCAGGTGGCTCAGGTGCAGCTTGGCGTTGGGCTCGTGCTTCGCGGTGACGACGATGGCCCGGCCCCCGGCCCGCCGCACGGTCTCGATCGCCTCCCTCGCCCCCTTCATGGCCGGGGTGGGCGCGATCGCGTACTCCGGGTAGAGCTCGCGGTAGAGCTCGCCCATCTCCTCGACGCGCTCATCGGGGAACCAGTGCACCAGCTCCTGCTCCAGCGGCGGGCCGAGCCGGGTGATGGCGAGGTCGGAGTCGATGTAGGTGCCGGTCCGTGCCGAGAGCGCCTCGTACGCCGCCTTGATGCCCGGCCGGGAGTCGATGAGGGTCATGTCGAGGTCGAAGCCGACGGTGGGAGCGGAGTGCGAAGACATACCCGCCATTGTGCCTTGGCCCAACCCATACACTTAGCCTCGCCTAACTTCGTAGCCGACGAGGTAGCCGACGAGGTAGCCCACGAGTGAACGGACGCGATGACCGCCGACCGGACCAGTAACCGCCCTCCCAGAGCCCCCCTGGTCCGCACCCCTTCGGTCCGCACCTCTCCAGTACGCGCCTCCCTGGTCCGCCGCCGCCTCGGCTGGACGGCCGCGGCCGTCGTCGCCCTGCTGCTCGCCGTCCTGCTGAGCCTCGCCGTGGGCAGCCGCCAGATCGCGCCGAGCGCGGTCCTGGACGCGCTGCTGCACGGCGGTTCCAGCGACGCCGCCGACATCGTGCGGTCCCTGCGGCTGCCGCGCACCCTCATCGGGCTGATGGTCGGCGCGGCGCTCGCCATGGCGGGCACCGTGATGCAGGGCGTCACCCGCAACCCGATCGCCGACCCGGGCATCCTCGGCATCAGTCAGGGCGCGTCGGTGGGCGTGGTGCTCGCGATCGCCTTCGCCGGGGTGCACACCCTCGGCGGCTATGTCTGGTTCGCCTTCGCGGGCGCGGGGCTGGCGTCGGTCGCCGTCTACGCCATCGCCACCAGCGGGCGGGGCGGCGCCACCCCGGTCAAGCTCGCGCTCTCCGGCGCCGCGATCAACGCCCTGCTGGTGTCCGTGACGACGGGCGTGCTGACGACGAAGGCGGCGGCCCTGGATGAGTTCCGCTTCTGGCAGATCGGCTCACTGGCCGGGCGGGACACCGGGATCGTCGGCCAGATCTGGCCGTTCCTGCTGGTCGGCACGGTGCTGGTGATCGCGGTGGCACGCGGTCTCGACGCGCTGGCGCTCGGCGAGGACGTCGCGAAGGGGCTCGGCCAGAACGTGGCGGTCGTACGGATCGTCGCCGCCCTCGGGGCCACGATCCTCACCGGCGTCGGGGTCGCCGCCGCCGGTCCGCTCGCCTTCATCGGTCTCGCGGTCCCCCATATCGCCCGCGCGCTCGTCGGCACCGACCACCGCTGGGTGCTGCCGGTGGCCGCGCTGATCGGCCCGGTGATGCTGCTGGTCTCGGATGTGGTGGGCCGGGTCGTCTTCCCGCCGAGCGAGGTCCCCGCGGGCGTGATGACGGCGCTGATCGGGGTGCCGTTCCTGGTCGCGCTGGTGCGCCGGAAGGCGGTGGCCGCGTGACGGCGACGGAGAGCCACCCCGCCCGCCCGGGGGCCCGCCCGGTCCGCCCGGCCGGGTACGGCCTCATCCGCATCGGGAACAAAGGGCTCGGCGGACGTGGCGGATCGTTCCTGCTGCATCGCCGCTCGGCCCTCGTCGCGATCGGGCTGGCCCTGGCCACCGCCGCGGCCTGTGTGGCGTATCTGTGCGTCGGCGAGAGCTTCGTCGCGCCCGCCGACGCCGTGCGGGCCGTCCTGCACACCCAGTGGGGCCTCGGGCCGGCCACCCCGAACGATCTCGTCGTCGGCACGCTGCGGCTGCCCCGGATGACGCTCGGCCTGATGGTCGGCGCCGCCTTCGGCATCGCGGGCGCGCTGATCCAGACGGTGGCCCGCAACCCCCTCGCGAGCCCCGACATCATCGGCGTCAGCCAGGGCGCGAGCGCGGTGACCGTGGGCGCGATGACCTACGGGGCCACCTCCTACGCCGTCCTGCCGTACCTCTCCGTCCTCGGCGGTCTCGCCGCCGCCGCGCTGGTGTACGTCTTCGCCTGGCGCGGCGGGCTCCAGGCGGCCCGCTTCGTGCTCATCGGCATCGGCTTCGCCGTCGCACTGCGCTCGATCACCCATCTCTTCCTGACCAAGGGCGACTATCTCGTGGCCCAGCAGGCGAAGGTGTGGATGACCGGTTCGCTCAACGGACGCGGCTGGGGCGAGGCCGCTCCGCTCGGCTGGGCGCTGCTGGTGCTGCTGCCCGGTGTGCTGTGGGCGGCGCGGGCGCAGCGCACGGTGTCCATGGACGACGACACGGCGACCGCGCTGGGCGTACGGCTCGGGCGGGTGCGGCTGGGCCTGGTGGCCCTCGGCGTCGTACTCGCGTCCATGGCGACGGGCGCGGCCGGCCCGGTGGACTTCGTGGCGCTGCTCGCCCCGCAGATCGCCCGCCGGATGACCAGGACCGCCCAGATCCCGCTGCTGTGCTCGGCCCTGGCCGGAGCGTTCATCGTCGTCACCGCCGATCTGCTGGCCCGCAAGCTGTTCGCGCCGACCGAACTGCCGGTGGGTGTGCTGACGGCCGCGGTCGGCGCCCCGTATCTGATCCACCTGCTGCTGTCTTCCGGGGGACGCGGCCGTAAGGGAGGCACCGCCGCATGACCGCTTCGGCGTCCACAACGGGAACGAGCCCGGAGGCAGGTCCGGCGGGGGCCGGTCCGGCGGAAGCCGCTTCCGCGAACCGGCCGGACCGGCCGAACCGACTCACCGCACGCGAGCTGACCCTCGCCTACGAGGACCGCACCGTCGTGGACGGGCTGGACCTGGAGGTACCCGACGGCGAGGTCACGGTCATCGTCGGCCCCAACGCCTGCGGCAAGTCCACCCTGCTGCGCGCCCTCGGGCGGCTGCTGCGGCCGCGCGGCGGCGCCGTGCTCCTCGACGGCACGGATCTCGCGCGCATCCCGACGAAGAGGATCGCCCAGTCCGTGGGGCTGCTTCCGCAGACCCCGGTCGCACCCGAGGCGATCACCGTCGCCGATCTCGTCTCCCGTGGCCGCCAGCCGCATCAGCGGTGGTGGCAGCAGTGGTCGGAGGAGGACGAACGGGCCGTCACGGACGCCATGGAGCGCACCGACGTGACGGCGCTCGCCGACCGCCCGGTGGACGAGCTGTCGGGCGGGCAGCGGCAGCGCGTATGGATCGCGATGGCGCTCGCGCAGGAGACCGATCTGCTGCTGCTGGACGAGCCGACGACGTACCTGGACATCTCCCACCAGGTGGAGGTGCTGGACCTGGTGCGCCAGCTCAACCACGAGCGCGGCCGTACGGTCGTCGCCGTCCTCCACGACCTCAACCAGGCCGCCCGCTACGCCGACCATCTGATCGCGATGAAGGGCGGCAGCATCGTGGCACGCGGCCGCCCGGGGGACATCGTCACCGCCGAGCTGGTGCACGAGGTCTTCGGCCTCGGCTCGGTGGTCGTCCCGGACCCGGTGACCGGCAGCCCCCTGGTCGTCCCGGGCGCGCCTTGGCAGGCCGCCGACCAAGGCTGAGCACAAGACGCCTACGCGCCCGGCGTCAGCCCTTGCGCCTCGCCGCGCGCCAGAGGAGGAACAGCACCGAGGCGATGGCCGCGCCCCGGACAACGAAGGGCCAGGTGTCGGTCAGGGCGTCCTTCCAGCCGTGTTCGGGGATCGCCTCGCCCCACTTGCGGTCGGCTCGGCCGTACAGCCAGATCGCCGCCCCGGCCACGACCAGGCCGGGCATGCCAAGCACCGCCCACTTCGCCTCGGCCGGGGAGCGGCGGTAGATGCTGGAGTACGCGATCACCCAGCCGAACGCGATCGGGATGATGTTGCCCAGGGCGGCGCCCGCCACGAGGAGTCCCACCGCCACCAGCAGCACCGGGCCGAGCCCGGACAGCCATGTGGGGACGCCGGTCCCGCCCGCGGGCTCACCGGCCGCCTTGCCCGCCTTACCGGGCCCGAGCAGTACGCGGCGCAGCCCGCCGCGCTGCTTGCCCCCGGCCTCCGCCTTCTTGGCCTCGGCCTTCGCCTTCGCCACCGCGGCGGCCTCGGCCTCAGCCGCCTCGGCCTCAGCCGCCGCCTTCTCCTCGGCCTCCCGCCGCTCCTGGCGCTCCTGCTCGGCCGACTTGCCCTTGCCGAGCAGTTCGGGGATCTCGATCCCGCCGGTGAACCCCTCGACCGCGCCGTACTGCGCGTCACGCTGCTCGGGCTGGGCCAACGGGCCCGGCTCGACGTGCCACCAGTCCATGTCGGACTCGCGCGGGCCGAGTTCGTCCTCGCCCGCGAGGTGCGGTGGCGAGGCGGCGTTGGACGGGGGCGGGGCTGGGGTGGCGGGCCTCGGCTTGATCAGGGAGGGGGCGCCGTCGCCCGGGGCGTGGTCCGCGGGGCCGTGCCCGTTCCGGCCGTCTCCGTTCCGGCCGATGCCCGGCACCCCCGGGGCGTCCTCCTCGCGCGGGGCGGGCACCTTACCGGTGAGACCGCTGCTCTTGGCGAGCCCGGCCAGCTTGTCGCGGGCCGCCCGGGCCGCCCCGGTGGCTCCCCGTGGCGACGTACCGCCGCCCGCCGCGCCGCCCTCTGTACTGGGCCCACCGCCCATTCCCCCGGATCCCGGGTCGGGGCCCCGACCACCCGCGGCGGCCACCACATCGGCGGGTGAGCCCAGCTTGGACAGGATCCGCTTCACCCCGGCCGGGCTGTCCGCCCCTCCGGTGGCCCGGCGGTGGTCGATATCGGCACGGAGTCCGGAGACCAGCCGCATACGTTCACCGGACGACAGACCTTGTTGCTGAGCCAGGTCCCCGACACGGCTCAGATAGTCGTAGACGAGCTTCTCGCTCTCGATCCCCACCAAGACCCCTGAGAATGCGCACCGTCGGCGTATCAGTCGGCTCCGACGGTACCGCGCGGAACCGGAATCCCGCCGCATCCCCTCCGTCCCGCACCCCGCGGGTACTGTGGATCGAATGAGCAGTTCATGGAATCGAGCGGGCTGACATGCCCGAAGAGACCAGCTCGCGCAACCGGGAGGCATGAGTTGCCCGCAGACACCGGCCATGGGGACGGCGGTCCACAGGATCGCGTCCCCCGGGGCGGCGGCCCACGAGACGGCGGCCACGGCGACCGTGGCCGCGGGGTGCCGCGCACCCTCGCCGAGGAGCTGCGCACCCGGCCCGACGACGCCCTCGCCGCCCTGCTGCGCGCCCGCCCCGATCTGCTCTCCCCGGTCCCCAACGACCTCACCCAGCTCGCCACCCGGGCGGGCACCCGCGCCTCGGTGGTACGGGCGGTGGAGCGTCTCGACCGATTCGCGCAGCAGACCGCCGAGGCCCTGGCCGTCGCGCCCGACCCCTGCTCGTACGAGACCCTGCGGGACCTGCTGACGGGCGACGCCGGCCCGGAGCCCGCCCCTGGCACCGGGCCCGCATCGGACACTGGGCCCGCCTCGGCCGCCGGGGCCGCCTCGGGCATCGGCGCTCCCCTGCTCGCCGAGGAACGTGCCGCGATCGTCGACGAGTTGCCGCGGGCCGTGGCCACGCTGCGCGAGCAGGCGCTGATCTGGGGTGGGGACGACCGGCTTCGGCTCGTACGGACCGCTCGGGAGCTGCTCGCGCCCTCGCCCACCTCGCCCTCCCCCACCGGGCTCGGCCCGACCGTGCGGGAGGCCACGTCCGGGATGTCGCCGGGGCGGCTCCAGGAGCTGCTGGCGGCGGCCGGGCTGACGCCCACGCACGACCCGGTCACGGCGGTGGCGGCCCTGGCCGAGCTGTTCCGGGACCGCGCCCGGATGGCGGCGCTGCTCGACGGGGCGCCGGCGGGCGCGGCGGCCGTACTGGCCAAGC
Organism: Streptomyces javensis; assembly: GCF_039525925.1. NCBI lineage: Bacteria > Bacillati > Actinomycetota > Actinomycetes > Kitasatosporales > Streptomycetaceae > Streptomyces > Streptomyces javensis. The sequence continues at coordinate 225,828 of NZ_BAAAIF010000006.1, forward strand.
TGACCTGGGGGCCGCCGTACGGGGAGGTCTCCGTCACCTCGCCCACCCCGCCCGTCGGCTGGTTGCTGGACCGCGCGCTGCTGCTGCCGTCCGGGCCCCGCAACGTCGTACTGCCCCGCGAGGTCGCCCTGCATCTGCGCCACGGCCGGGCGCACCGCGCGCCCGAGCCGTTCGCCCCGGCGCTCTCGCCCACCACCGAGCACGATCCACAGGTTGTGGACAACACCGCCGCGGGCCAGACCTTCACCGCCCTGTCCACCGTCGAGGAGCTGCTGGCGCAGTGGGAGACCGCCGGGCCGCCCGTCCTGCGCGCGGGCGGGCTGAGCGTCCGCGACCTCAAGCGGACCGCCGTCGTCCTCGACGTGTCCGAACCGGTCGCCGCCTTCTGGATCGAGCTGGCGTACGCGGCCGGGCTGGTGGCCTCCGACGGCGAGACCGACGAGCGCTACGCCCCCACCCCCGCCTACGACGACTGGCTGCGGCTGCCCGCCGAGGAGCGCTGGGCGCGGCTCGCCGCCGCCTGGCTGCCCGCGACCCGTACGTCGGGCCTGGTCGGCGGCCGGGACAGCAGGGGCCGCACCCTCGCCGCGCTCGGCCCGGAACTGGACCGCTCCCCGGCCCCCGAGGTCCGCCGCCGGGTCCTGGAACTCCTGGCCACCCTCCCGCACGGTGCCGCGGCCACCCCCGATGTCCTGCTGACCCGGCTGCGGTGGGAGCGCCCGACCGGCCACCGCGGGGCCCCGGCCCCCACCGCTGGCACACCCGGCGCGGCCGCCCCTTCCGCCCCCGCCCCCTGGGCCGCCTCCACCGCCGCCTCGCCCACCGCCGCCTCGCCCACCGGCGAGGATCTGCGCTCGCGGCTGGCCCGCTGGGCCGTCGCCGAGGCCGAAATGCTCGGGGTCACCGGCCGGGGCGCGCTCTCCGCCCATGGCCGCGCCCTGCTGGAACGCCACCCGGACGAGCCGACGGCCGCCGAGAGCGACCTCGCGTCCGCGCAGGCCGCCCGGCTGCTCGCGCCGCTGCTCCCCGAGCCGCTCGACCACGTCCTGCTCCAGGCCGACCTGACCGCCGTCGCGCCCGGCCCGCTGGAGCGGCCGCTCGCCGAGACCCTGGGCATCCTCGCCGACGTCGAGTCCAAGGGCGGCGCGACCGTCTACCGGTTCACACCCGACTCCGTACGCCGTGCGCTGGACGCCGGGCGGACCGCCGACGACGTGCACACCTTCCTGGCCGCGCACTCCCGCACCCCGGTGCCCCAGCCGCTCACCTACCTCGTCGACGACGTGGCCCGTAAGCACGGACGGCTGCGCATCGGCGCCGCCTCCGCGTATCTGCGCTGCGACGACGACGCGCTGCTCGCCGAGATCCTCGCCGACCGCCGTTCGGCGGGGCTGCGGCTGCGCCGCCTCGCCCCCACCGTGCTGGCCGCCCAGGCACCGCCGGACACGCTGCTGGAGGGGTTGCGGGCGATGGGGTACGCCCCGGCGGCCGAGTCCGCCGAGGGCGATGTGCTGGTCAGCCGGGCCGAAGCCCAGCGCACCCCGCCCCGTAGGCCGCCCGCCCCGGTCCCGGAGGGCCCGCCGGTGCCGGACGCCACCCTGCTGGGCGCGGCGGTGCGCGCCATCCGCGCCGGGGACCTCGCCGCGACGGCGCCCCACAAACCGGCGGCCGTGGCCGAGGCGAGGCCGGAGGCCGCTTCCGGCTCACGGCCAGGGGCCGGGACCGAGTCCAGGTCCGGGTCCGGGGGCGCCACCAGTGGCGACCGGCTGCCCCGCACCACCTCCGCCGACACCCTCGCCACCATGCAGGCCGCGGCCCTGACCGGCTCCAACGTCTGGATCGGCTACGTCAACGCGAACGGCGCGGCCAGCCAGCGCGTGATCGCCCCGGTCCGGGTCGAGGGCGGTTTCGTCACGGCGTACGACCACACGGCCGACGAGGTCCGTACGTACCCCCTGCACCGCATCACGGGCGCCGCCGAACTGGCCGAGGACGCCACGTAACCCGCCCGAAGGGTGTCCGAGAGCTCACGCCGCGGGCGGTGCCTCGGTCCCCCGCCGGGTCCACCGGTGCCACCAGTGGCGGCGGCGCGGGTGCAGGGCGCGGCCGAGCCAGCGGCCGACCACGACATAGCCGATCAGCGCGCCCGAGGTGTTGAGGATGACGTCGTCGATGTCGAAGGCCCGGCCCTCGACGATGAGCCCCTGAACGGTCTCGACGGCCACCATCACCAGGGCCGTCACCACGACCACCCGCACCGCGCCCCGCGCCTTCGGCACCAGCATCGGGAGCAGCACCCCGAAGGGCGCGCCGAGCAGCACATTGCCGCCGATCTGCTTCACCGTGTCCTGGAAGGCGGGCTGGTCGACGTAGGCGCGCAGCGAGCGTCCCGGATGCAGATTGGTGTGGACGAGGTCGACGGATCCGGGCTGGGGCACGAGCGTGGCCTTGGCGAGCGCCGCCGCGAAGCCGACCATGCAGACGAACGCCAGGAGCAGCACCATCGCCCGTGCGACGCGCGCGCCGAACGAGGTGCGCTGAAGCAGCGCCTTCTCCGGGGCGGCCTGGCCCTGGGGCTCGGGGGGCTCGGCGGCCCGGCCCTTGGTGGGCCGCGTCTTCGTGGGCTCGGCCTTCGTGGGCTCGGCCTTCGTGGGCCGCGTCTTCGCCGGCCGGCCCTTCGCGGACTGGGCCTGCTCCACCCGGGTCTTCGCCGTGGGGGACTTCGCGGTCGGTGACTTCGCCGTCGGCGACTTCGCGCTCTGCCGCTTCGCGGTCACGGGCCCCTTCGTCAGGCCCCCGCCCGTCCCCGGCCCCTTCTTCCGACCGCCGGCCGCCTGCTTACCGCCGGCCGCCTTCCCCTGGCCCTGTCCGCTCGTCTTCTTCTGGCCGCCCGCCGTCCGCGACCCCGTCTTCGGCTTCTTCTCCGCCGTCCGCTTTACCGTCGTCCTCTTCTCCGCCGTCCGCCGGATCTCCCATCCAGCGATGCTGATCACAGGGACTCGCCTCCCACCCATGGCTCCGTTTGTCGCCGCTCCATCGGTCCGTTTCCGTCTTCGCCGCTTGCCCGTAGCCGCCGGGAGTATCCCTGTGGCTCTCCGCCACGCCTCCTCGATGGGGGACACTGGTTCTTTGGCCGGCCAGCACGAAAGGACCCAGGCGCGTGAATGGACCCCTCATCGTCCAAAGCGACAAGACGCTCCTGCTCGAGGTGGATCACGAGCAGGCGGACGCCTGCCGCCGCGCCATCGCGCCCTTCGCCGAGCTGGAGCGAGCGCCCGAGCACATCCACACCTACCGGGTGACCCCGCTCGGGCTGTGGAACGCCCGCGCCGCCGGGCACGACGCCGAGCAGGTCGTGGACGCCCTCGTGGCGTACTCCCGCTACCCCGTCCCGCACGCCCTCCTCGTGGACGTCGCGGAGACCATGGCCCGCTACGGGCGGCTGCGGCTGCTCAAGCACCCCACCCACGGGCTGGTCCTGGAGACCAGCGACCGCCCGATCCTCGAGGAGATCCTGCGGTCGAAGAAGATCCAGCCGCTGGTCGGCGCCCGGATCGACCCGGAGACGGTGGTCGTCCACCCCTCCGAGCGCGGACAGATCAAGCAGACGCTGCTGAAGCTGGGCTGGCCCGCCGAGGACCTGGCCGGCTATGTGGACGGCGAGGCGCACCCCATCGAGCTGCGCGAGGACGGCTGGGCGCTGCGGCCGTATCAGACGCAGGCCGTGGAGGGCTTCTGGCACGGCGGCTCGGGCGTCGTCGTACTGCCCTGCGGCGCCGGAAAGACGCTGGTCGGGGCGGGTGCGATGGCCACCGCCAAGTCGACCACGCTGATCCTGGTCACCAACACCGTCTCCGCCCGCCAGTGGAAGCACGAGCTGATGCGCCGCACCTCGCTCGCCGAGGAGGAGATCGGTGAGTACAGCGGTACGCGGAAGGAGATCCGCCCGGTCACCATCGCCACGTACCAGGTGCTCACCACCAAGCGGAAGGGCATCTACCCGCACCTCGAGCTGTTCGACTCCCGCGACTGGGGCCTGATCGTCTACGACGAGGTGCATCTGCTGCCGGCGCCCGTCTTCAAGTTCACCGCCGATCTCCAGGCGCGGCGGCGGCTCGGGCTCACGGCGACGCTCGTCCGGGAGGACGGCCGGGAGTCCGACGTCTTCTCGCTCATCGGGCCGAAGCGCTTCGACGCCCCCTGGAAGGAGATCGAGGCGCAGGGCTACATCGCGCCCGCCGACTGTGTCGAGGTCCGGGTCAATCTGACCGAGACCGAGCGGCTGGCGTACGCGACCGCCGAGACGGACGAGAAGTACCGCTACTGCGCCACGACCGACTCCAAGCGGCGGATCACCGAGGCGCTGGTCGCCCGGCACAAGGGGCAGCAGACGCTGGTCATCGGGCAGTACATCGACCAGCTCGACGAGTTGGGCGAGCACCTGGACGCGCCCGTCATCAAGGGCGAGACCACCAACGCCCAGCGGGAGAAGCTCTTCGACGCCTTCCGGCAGGGCGAGCTGTCGGTGCTCGTCGTCTCGAAGGTGGCCAACTTCTCCATCGACCTCCCCGAGGCCACGGTCGCCATCCAGGTCTCCGGCACGTTCGGCTCCCGCCAGGAGGAGGCCCAGCGGCTCGGCCGGGTGCTGCGCCCGAAGGCCGACGGCCACCCGGCGGTCTTCTACTCGGTGGTCGCGCGCGACACGATCGACCAGGACTTCGCGGCGCACCGCCAGCGGTTCCTGGCCGAGCAGGGGTACGCGTACCGGATCGTGGACGCGAGCGAGCTGCTCGCGGACGAGGACGTCTGACGTCCGACCCGTGTCCCTCATGACTTCTGTCATGGGGGACCGGTGATTGGCGGCTCTGCCCGAGGCGTTCCCCGCCCGGAAGGATCGTGGGTGTCAGCAGGACACGGCACCACACGACGCCGAAGGGGCGGGGGACATGGGCATCAGCATCCGCAATCGCAAGGCCGGGACCGGGACCACCGATGTCGATCTGAGCGGGATCAAGCCGCTGCCGGTGTGGTTCTTCGCCTTCGAGGGCGTCATAGGGGCGGCGTACGACCTGACCAAGGCGTGGGACGACGCCTGGATGGTGCTCATCGGGATCGCCCTGGTGAACATCGTCGTCGGGGGGACCGTGCTGCGCCGCCGGAAGAAGCTGATGCGCGCGATGCTCAAGAACTCCCGCACCCGGAACATCGCCATCGGGCTGCTCGCGCTCCGCGTCGGCCTCCACCTCGTCCTCGCCGCCCTCGGTGCCCCGGTCACCTCGGTCGCCGGGCATCTGGCCGTCGCGGTCCTGATGGGCGCGGCGACGGTGACGCTGATGTGGTTCAACCAGCGCGTCACCTTCCGCGCGCTGCGACTCGCCTGACTGGTCCGAAGGTGGCTCGTTCGAGGAGCCGCCCCGGGGCCGGGGGGAGCTGCCTCCGGGGCGGCTCCCCCCGGCCCCGTCATAATTCATTCGCCTCCCCGACATGCCCTGGCTACAATCGCCGGTCTTGCCGCCTCCCACGTTCCGAACGGGAGAGCCGCCGCCCGGACGGAAACCGGTCGGCATCTCGTACCGCGCGTCATATACGTACCGCGCATCCGCTTTGTGCACTCGCTTGTGTGTACTCGCTCGCCGGAGGCTACGCCGTGCCCTCGCACGCCCCTGACCACTCAGACCCCCTCTCGCGGGAGCGCGCCCATCTGACCGCGTCCCGCGCCGCGTTGCGCGCCATGCGCGCCGATGTCGAGGCCCTCGACCTCCGGGACGTCACCGCGAACTGGGTCAACGCCGAAGCGCTGCACCACCAGGTCAGCGAGCGCATCAAGGCCCTCGCCGACCTCGCCGACACCCCGCTCTTCTTCGGCCGCCTCGACTATCTGCACGCGCCGGGCGCGAAGACGGCGGAGGGCGCCGAGGGAGAACGGCCCGCCGCCGGAGGCGGCTCAACGGACACTTTTTACATCGGCCGCCGCCATGTGCACGACGCGGACGGCGACCCCATGGTCATCGACTGGCGTGCCCCCGTATCCCAGCCCTTCTACCAGGCGTCCAAGAACGCGCCGATGGACATCGGGCTGCGCCGCCGCTTCGGCTATACGGGCGGTGAGCTGACGGCGTACGAGGACGAACGGCTCTCCGACCCCTCCGAGGCGGAACAGACCAGCAAGCTGCTCCAGTCCGAGATCGAGCGCCCGCGCGTCGGCCCGATGCGCGACATCGTCGCGACGATCCAGCCGGAGCAGGACGAGATCGTCCGCCAGGGGATCGGCGGCACCATCTGCGTCCAGGGGGCGCCGGGCACCGGCAAGACGGCCGTGGGGCTGCACCGGGTGGCGTATCTGCTCTACGCCCACCGCGAGCGGCTGGCCCGCTCCGGCACCCTGGTCATCGGCCCGAACCGCTCCTTCCTCCACTACATCGAGCAGGTCCTGCCCGCCCTCGGCGAGCTCCAGGTGGCCCAGGCGACCGTCGAGGACCTGGTGACCCGGCCCGCCCTGGGCGCGGTGACCCGGGGCACCGACTCCGCCGACGCGGCCCGCATCAAGGGCGACGCACGGCTGGCCGAGGTGCTGCGCCGCGCCCTGCGCTCGTACGTCACCCGCCCCACCGAGCCGTGCGTCGTGGTGCGCGGCTCACGCCGCTGGCGGGTGCCCGCGTACGAACTGGAGGAGATCGTCGAGGAGTTGCTCACCCGCGACATCCGCTACGGCGCGGCCCGCGAGGCGCTTCCGCGGCGCATCGCGCACGCCGTGCTGGTCCGGATGGAGCAGTCGGGCGAGGCGCCCGACGACCGGGTGCAGGACGCGGTGGCCCGTAACCCCGCCGTGAAGGCGGCCGTCAAGGCGATCTGGCCGCCGGTCGACCCGGCCAAACTGGTGCTGCGGCTGCTCTCCGACGCCGACTTCCTGGCCGAGCACGCGGACGGTCTCCTCGACGCCGACGAGCAGAAGACCGTCCTGTGGGCGAAGCCGGGGCGCGGTGCGAAGTCCGCGAAGTGGTCCCCGGCGGACCTGGTGCTGATCGACGAGGCCGCCGATCTCATCGAGCGCACCCCGTCCCTCGGCCATGTGGTCCTGGACGAGGCGCAGGACCTCTCCCCCATGCAGTACCGCGCGGTCGGCCGCCGGTGCAGCACCGGCTCGGCGACCGTGCTCGGCGACATCGCGCAGGGCACCACCCCGTGGGCGACGGCCAGTTGGGAGGAGGCCCTGATCCATCTGGGCAAGGAGGGGGCGGGGATCGAGGAGCTGACCCAGGGCTTCCGCGTACCGCGCGAGGTGATCGCGTACGCCTCCCGGCTGCTGCCCGAGATCGCCCCCGGTCTGTCGGAGGCCACCTCGATCCGCGAGGCGGCGGGCGACTTCTCCGTACGGGCCGTGGGCCCCGCGGAGCTGGACGCGGCCGTGATCGCCGCCTGCCAGGAGGCCCTGGCCCACGAGGGCTCGATCGGGCTGATCGCGGCCGACGCCCGCGTCCCGGCCCTGGCCCGGGCCCTCGAGGCGGCGGGGCTGACCCACCTCACCCCCGGCGAGGAGACCAGCGCCGAGTCCCGCCTCACCCTCGTCCCGGCGACGCTGGCCAAGGGTCTGGAGTACGACTACGTGGTCCTGGACGAGCCGGCCGCCGTGGTCGACGGCGAACCCGACGAACGCACCGGGCTGCGCCGCCTGTACGTGGCCCTGACGCGTGCGGTGTCCGGGCTGACGGTGGTCCACGGCGCGCCCCTGCCGGAGCGGCTGGCAGCCTGACGGGGGCGGAGCGCGGTCCGGCGGGGGTGCGGGTGCGGTCCGGCGGGAGCTTGACGGGGGCGCGGTCGGCGGCGGTGACGGGAGTGGAGCGCGGTCCGGCGGCGGTGACGGGAGTGGAGCGCGGTCCGGCGGCGGTGACGGAAGTGGAGCGCGGTCCGGCGGTCGGCCTTCTGCTCAGGCCACCGGAACCGGCGTGTCCAGGATCGTGCGCCACCGGCCGACCGCGGTGGCGTCCACCGGGCCCGACCAGCCGTCGGGGCGGGCCGCGCCACCGATGTGGAAGGCGTTGACCCCGGCGGCGCGCAGGGCGGGCAGATGGTCGAGGCGCAGCCCGCCGCCCACCATGATGCGCGCTTCGTAACCCGGGGTACCGGCCCGCTCGGCCTCGGCGAGCAGGGTGGGCAGACCGTCGTCCACACCGCGCGCGGACCCGGCGGTGAGATACGTGTCGAGGCCGGGGATGTCCGCGAGCCGCTTGCGCAGGCCGTCGCGGTCCGCGGCGCGGTCGATGGCCCGGTGGAAAGTCCAGCGGCTCTCGTCCACGCCGCCGCCCGCGCCCACGACCTCGGTCAGCGCGGTCACGGCGGCCAGGTCGACCTCGCCGTCGTCGGCCAGGAAGCCCAGGACGAACTCGTCCGCCCCTTCCGAGTGCAGCGCGGCGGCGGCCTCGCACAGCGCGTCGAACGCGTTTCCGGTCGCGAAGCCGTCCGACGCGCGGAGCATCACCCGCACCGGCAGATCGACGGCCGAACGAACGGCGGCGAAGGTCTCACGGGACGGGGTGAGCCCGTCGGCGGCCATGTCGGTGACCAGTTCGAGGCGGTCCGCCCCTCCGGCCTGTGCGGCGATCGCGTCCGCAGGGGTCAGGGCGATCACCTCGAGCAATGGTCTAGACATGCAGGACAGCTTGCCACACCGCACAAGAGGGCAAACCGCTACCCCACAATTGGCCCATGCCCACACCCTCACCCGCGCCCGCCCGCCATCCGGCCCATGACGCGCTGCTCACCCGCTGGACGGACCTCCTCACCGACGCCCGCGACGCCACGACCCCGTCTCCCGTCCCCTACGGCGAGGACCTCCTGACCCGCTGGGCCGAGCCCCAGCGCCGCTACCACACCACCGATCACCTGCTCGCGGTGCTGGACCGGGTGGACGAACTGCTTCCCCACGTCCAGGCCCCCGACCCCGCCGCGATCCGCCTCGCCGCCTGGTTCCACGACGCCGTCTACCTCCCCGACCGCTCCACCAACGAGGAGCGCAGCGCCCGCCTCGCCGAACGCGCCCTGCCGGAAGCCGGCGTCCCGGACCCCCGGGTGGCCGAAACCGTCCGCCTCGTCCTCGTCACCACCGACCACGACCCCGCCGAGGGCGACACCAACGGCGAGGTCCTCTGCGACGCCGACCTCGCCGTCCTGGCGGGCTCCCCCGATGCCTACGGCGCCTACGCGGCGGCGGTCCGCGAGGAGTACGGATTCGTCCCCGACGACGCCTTCCGCGAGGGCCGCGCGAACGTCCTCCGCCACCTCCTGGGCCTGCCCCGCCTCTTCCGCACGCCCGTCGGCCACGACCGCTGGGAGGCCGCCGCCCGCCACAACATGGCCACTGAGCTGGAGCTGCTCGGTGCGTAGCGGGTGACATCAGGAATGCGGAGCTCACCGCATGGCGTTGAGCCTGGCATGCCCTCCTCCTCCCCAGCGGATTCCGCTCGCTCCCGCATGCCCCTGGCGGTCTACGTCCTCGGGCTGTCCGTGTTCGCTCTCGGCACCTCCGAGTTCATGCTGTCCGGGCTGCTGCAACCCGTCGCGCGGGACATGGGGGTGTCGATCCCCACGGCCGGGCTGCTGATATCGGCCTTCGCGATCGGGATGGTGGTCGGGGCGCCGGTGCTGGCGGCGGCCACGTTGCGGTTGCCGCGGCGGACGACCCTGATGGCGCTGCTGGCCGTGTTCGGGCTCGGGCAGATCGCGGGGGCGGTGGCGCCGTCGTACGGGGTGCTGTTCGCCTCCCGGGTGGTGAGCGCGCTGGCGTGCGCCGGGTTCTGGGCCGTGGGCGCCGCGGTGGCCGTGTCGCTGGTGCCGGTGAACGCGCGGGCCAAGGCGATGGCGGTGATGGTCGGCGGGCTGAGCATCGCGAACATCGCCGGGGTCCCGGCCGGGGCGTTCCTCGGGCAGCACGCGGGGTGGCGGGCCGCCTTCTGGGCGGTGGCCGGTCTTTCGGTGCTGGGGCTGGTCGGGGTCGTCGCGCTCGTACCGCGTACGGAGGTGCCGACCGGGGACGACCAGCCGCGGCTGCGGGCCGAGTTGCGCATCTACCGCGACCGGCAGGTGTGGCTGGCGCTGGCCGCCACCGCGCTGAGCGGTGGCGCGGTCTTCTGCCTGTTCTCCTACCTCGGGCCGCTGTTGACGGACGTGGCGGGGCTGGACGAGGGCTGGGTGCCGACCGTGCTGGCGCTGTTCGGGGTCGGCGCGCTGCTGGGTACGGTGCTCGGCGGGCGGATCGCGGACGCGCATCTGTTCGGCACGATGTTCTGGGGCATCGTCGCCTCGACGGCCGTGCTGAGCACGCTGGCGCTGACCGCGCACAGCGCGGTCGCGGCGGTGAGCCTGGCGCTGATGCTCGGCTTCACCGCCTTCTTCACCGCGCCCGCGCTCAACGCCCGGATGTTCAACCTCGCCAACGCCGCGCCGACGCTCGCGGGCGCGACCAACACCTCGGCCTTCAACATCGGCAACACGGTGGGCCCATGGCTCGGCGGCCTCGTCATCGACGCGGGCTGGGGCTACCCGGCCGTGGCCTGGACGGGCGCCGCCCTCGCCGGTACGGGCGCGGTGACGACGGTCGCCGCGATGCGGCTGCACCGGGCGGCGGGCGCGTCCCGCGTCATCGCCACGTCGGCCTCCCCGGCGGGTGCGGAAGGGGCCCATGACCTGGCCGCTGACCCGTCGCGCACTACGCGCTGAAGAGGCCCCGCGAGGGCACGGCGGGCCCGCCGGTCGCCGGGACGCACCGGTCGGCGGAGCGCACCGGTCGGCAGGACGCACCAGTCCCCGGCACGCACCAGTCGGCAGGACGCACCAGTCCCCGGCACGCACCAGTCGGCAGGGCGCGCCAGTCGGCAGGGCGCGCCAGTCGGCAGGGCGCGCCAGTCGGCAGGGCGCGCCAGTCGGCAGGGCGCGCCAGTCGGCAGG